>JAUVIG010000501.1 GCA_030592825.1 Chlorobiota bacterium
AACGGTGCGAAATAAAACATTCAACATGCCTCAATCTCTCGTTAAAAATTATATACATATCACATTCAGCACAAAGAACAGGGTTTCTTTCATTGATAAAAATATCAGTAATGAGCTTTTTAGTTATCTCGGCGGAATTTGCAAAAATTTAGAATGTAATCCGATAATTATCGGCGGTCATCAAGACCATGTTCATATCTTATGTTTGTTGTCTCGAAAAATTGCACTCATGAAATTGATAGAGGAAGTAAAATCGCATTCATCAAAATGGATTAAAACAAAAAACGTAAAATATAAAAAGTTTTATTGGCAAAGGGGTTATGGCGGTTTTTCTGTAAATCCTACCGAAATAAATATTGTTAAAAAATATATTTCGGAACAAGAAAATCATCATAGAAAAATGACATTTCAAGATGAATATCGTGCATTTTTAAAGAAATATAAAATTAAATATGATGAAAAATATGTTTGGGACTAATGATTTCGCACCTTCGGTGCTTAAAAAAAAACATGTTTTCTTTACCCAAGCCTTGCAGCTTGGGCTGTTGATAATCGCACCTTTTGTGCTGAATATTGAATAACAAGCACCAACGGTGTGAAAATCAATAACATTGGGTGCAGCCCAATGAATATACAATGAATTTAAACAAGCACCAAAGGTGCGACAATAAATAACATTGAGCAAAACCGGTGAAAAGAAATAAATGCAAACAAGCACCAACGGTGCGATAATCATTAACATTGGGTGTAAGCCCAATGAAAAAATCAATAAACAAATACAAGCACCAAAGGTGCGAAATAAAAATATGAATTTTATGACACAAATCCCAATAACCAAAATAACACTAACATACAAAGGAGAACAAAAGCTTATTACACCGGAGCAGTTTAGAGGTGCATTTTTAGACTATATACATAAAAATATTTCCAAAACCCTGTATAAAGCATTACCTGTGTTTTTGGCATCTAATAAAGATGAAGAAGGAAATAAAAGCACAAGATACGCACAAATACAATACAACACTTATGCGGATAAATTAGAAATAACAGCCCTTTCGGAAGCAGAAAAAGTAGTTAATATTTGGTTAGAACATGTATTAGATAAAAACGATTTCAGCATTAACGGAAAAAAAGTTAATTTATCAAACCCAAAAAAACAAACATATTTTTGGTATCCGGAATTAGGAAAGCACCAATTGTATAAAATTCAAAAATGGAAACCCTTTGGGAAAGAAAATATAGGAAAAGAAAGCAGTTTTGACAAACTGATATGGGGAAATATTCATCGCTTATTGAGTGATATGAAAATTGAATTTAAAGAAAAAGTTCATATACATATTCACGAATATAAACGCCGAAACAAAACAACAAAAGCCTATGATGTAAACTGGATAACTTACGACATTATTTTCAGTACAAATATAAACCTGCCGCAACAAATAGGATTAGGACGGGTAATAAGTTTGGGGTCGGGAAAAATTAAAAGGATTAATATATTGTAAAGACAGAATTTTGTTTAATGTATAGTGTTTAACTGTTTATGTTGTTTGTAGCGGGTAAAATTTACAGCTTATAATATCCGGCTTGTATTGTTTTGCAGATGTTTTAAATACTGTTTTTTTTATAAAATCCGTAGGATTGTTCTCTTTGTAACACGGTATTGCTTGTGCCGAACTTGATTCGGTAGCAGTGCCGTGTCAAACAACTAAATTTAACAAGTTCCGTAGGAACGGTCTGTATTAAGGATGAGAATGAGAACAGGTAATTGTTCTTACAATTAATCTCCGGGATTTTTATAAATATAGATATCTAATCACGGCACTACTACTGAAACAAGTTCAACACAAGCTGTACCCGTGTTAAAAAAGTAATGACCCAAAGGGACAAAAAGGATAAAATAACAGCTATGCCAAAAAAACTTACAAAAAAACAAATATTAAATAAAGCTGATGAGTTTTCAAATTGTAAAAATATCAAACAAATATCCTTTGTATTGAAAGTATCGCCTATGCAGTTAGCAACAGCTGCATTTCTGCCTCAGTACTATTATTTTAAAATGAAAAAGTTAAAAGGAGGTTTTCGTCATATAGAAGCACCGGAACCACCGTTAAAAAAGCTGCAACGCAAACTCAACACTTATTTGCAGTATTGCTATTACAATGAACAAGCTGAAGCAGCTTACGGTTTTATAATAAACCCTCGAAAACAAGAAGCTAAAAACATTGTATCGAATGCACAACAACATAAGAACAATTCTTATATGCTGAATATTGATTTTGATGATTTTTTTCATCAAATAAGTATAAAGGAAGTTATTGCAATTTTCAGAAAATCACCATTTAATTTTAATAAAAATACTGCCGGTATTTTGTCAAAAATATGCACAAATAAAGGGCGATTGCCCATGGGTGCACCAACAAGTCCGGTGCTTTCAAATTTTGCATGTTTAGGATTAGACAAAGAATTGCAACAATGGGCAAATACCAATGTTATTAGCTATACCCGATTTGTAGATGACTTAACATTTTCATCTAATAAACCTATTACAAAACAACATTACTACGAAATAAAAGAAATAACCGATAAATACGACTTACAAATAGAAACGACCAAAACCCGGCGGTACGGCAAAGAGCAAGAAAAAACAGTAACAGGACTTACAGTCGGAGAAACAATAGCCATACCCGAAGCATATTATACAGAACTTGATAAAGATTTGGATCGCTTACAAAAAACAACAGAAGTACATATTATCACAGGACAAGTATATAAAGCAGAAGCCGGAAAAAAATTCAAACAAGAAATAATGGGAAAAATTAATTTTATAGCTGTAGTACACGGTTATGACAGCAATAAGTATGAAACCTACATGCAAAAATATGAAGATGCAATAAATCCGCCGGAAAAAGACGAATTAAGTATGCGGTGGCTGCGTTTTTCAAACTATATGCAGTTTTAATAGATTCAAAGGTACTACCACATATTTAGTGGAATATTAATAAATTTTAATGAATATGAGATTTTTGTTTAGTGTATAATGTTTAACTGTTTATTTGCTTAATTCTACTTTATGAAGTTAAAAAAACACATAAAACATTTGGCAACTATAATATAAATTGTTAATTTAGAGGCAGTTAAATTTATTATTCACGACTGATTTTATTTGGGTTAACTTTCAAATGAA
>JAUVIG010000443.1 GCA_030592825.1 Chlorobiota bacterium
ATTTTATAACCTACCGATAAGTTAAACAATTTTGCAAAATCAAATGTTTGAAAAGCACCTCTTTCATAAGTTTCATTTACTTTATCATAGAGGTATAAAGTCTCATAAGAACCTGTTTCGGAATTTAATACTTCTTGGGTGTTTTCAACATAAAAACTTTCCGAATAACTTTCTTTTAAATAAATTAAAGATGAAACCCCGGTTGAGATATATATTTTATCAAAATTCAATTTTACATTCAGCAGAATATCTAATCCAACTAATAAAACTTCTTTTTCAGAACTTCCTGCAAATGTATTTTCAACTGCATCAGCTTTATAAATTCCGTCTAATACACTGTTAGTTGCAGTATTCAAATTATGATTTGCTAACAATAAACCGGAATTAATACTGATTTTGTCAGAAATCATATATTCTGTTAAAAAACCGCCGCCAATATTAATATTATCCTTGGCACCAATATCCGATGAACTGTAATGTGAAGAAACTGCAATTCCGAAATTGAATTTCTTTTCAGACTTCTTTTTCAAGAAATAATTACTGTCATCAGGTCCCAAAATTGGTCTCTTGTCTGTTATACCTGATGAATCTGCCTTATTTATTGTACTTGAAGTATCTGTCAAATTATAAAAACTATTTTCGGCATAAATGCTTTTATTTTTATTTCTGATATCTGATGAATCATTAGCAATGTTATTTTTTTTCTTATTTTCAACAATGTTATTATGATTCAATTTCTCATTGTTTATTTTTTTATTTTCAGTATATACTTTATTTTTATTTAATATAGTGTTTGTATCTTTCAAAACATTCCTGTCAGTTTCTTCTGTCAAATTTTTTGCCTTATTTATTGAATATTCATTTCTTTCAATATTATTATTGTTAAATGCATGCCGATTATTTGTCTTGTGCGGAAGTAAAACTGAAATGCCTATAAATAAGACAACAGATGCTGCTTTAGCAACATTGATAAGCCAAATTATACGTCTTTTTTTCTTATTTGCCAGTTTCTGCTTCATTAAATTCCACGCAGATTCATTGAACGGTTCATCATACCCTTCAAAGACAGATCTAAATTTTCTTGTTATTTTTTGATCAAACGACTCCGGCATAAGTATTATAATATTGTTTATTAAATAATTCACGAAGCATTTTTTTTGCTCTTGATAAATTTGCTCTCGATGTACTGTCCGATATCTTCAGTTTTTCTGCTATCTCATTATGGTCAAATCCTTCAATTTCATATAGATTAAAAACTATACTGTAATGTTCGGGGATATAGTTTAATAACTTTAACAGATCTTCAACTTCCAAATCTTCAATTTGTTCAGGATTATAGAGATATTTTCCATAACTTTCAATATCATCTGTTTGAATCATTCTTTTTGTTTTTCTGTAATAATCAATGGATGTATTGACTGTAATTTGCCTGAACCAACTTTTAAATGATTTTCCTGTATCAAACTTTTTTATGTTTTCAAATACTTTCAAAAAACTGTCATTTAAAACTTCTGTTGCCTCTTCCCTGTTCTTTGTATATCGTAAAGTTATACTCATACCATAGGCATAGAACTGCCTGTAAAGTATCTCCTGATACTTTAAACTACCTTTCACACAGCCCTTTATAATTTTAGGCTCGATATCTGTAACTTTACTTTGCAATTAAAAACTTATTATACCTACTAAAGTTTATAATATGGGGCGTTGGACATTTTTGATGCTTCCCTAATCTAACCATTTTATGTTTTTTTTATTTAATCACTATAAAATTTTGCTGCTATCTGCACAATGCCCAAAATTTATTGTTATGCTTTATTGTTCAATTTTTTAATCATTCTGAATTATTTTATCAATCCCAACATAGTATAAATCAAAACCGCCTTTACCACCGGGTCTGTTTGATGAAAAAATCATAAAATCATTATTAAAACCCGATTGAGGTCTCACAATTGGTCTGTATTCATCAAATTCTGAATTAATTTTTTTACCAAAATTTATTGGTTCACTCCATTTCCCATTCTCAATATAAGAATAATATAAGTCATAACCGACAAAGCCAACTCCTCTATTAGAAGTAAATACAATAAAATCATGTGAAATAAACGGACATTTATCATTAAATTCAGATGACAATACAGTCTCCTTTTCTACTAATACCGTTGAATCGTCTGTTAGTATTTCTATTATTTCATTATTATTATTAGTTTCCACTTTATAAATACTAAAATTTCCATCTCTGTTTGAAGTAAAATAAATTTCAGAATTATCTTTATTGAATGTTGGATAAGCATCATCGAATTCAGAGTTTAAAAATCCAACTTCAAGTGGAGGTTCATAGCTCTCATCTTCAAGATTTTGTGTAAACATAATATCTTGATTTCCATTTGTATTATTTGAATATAAAAAGATATATGCTTCATATCGAGTATTTGTTTCATTAAAATTTCTTCCTTGCGAAATTAAATAAGGTCCAAATTCATCGCAGGAAGTATTAATTTTGTTTAATGCACTATTTATATTAGCATTTTCATTATAAACAACAAGATTTGATGAGGTACTTTCATAAACGCGTAAGGTTCCTTCTGTTTTGGAAAATTCAATTGTCATCAATTTGTAAACAATATCAAAATTTTCTCCATTACTGTTTCTTGTTGATGAGAAACAAAGAGGAAACGTTTCCCCTAAACCGGGTGCAGCAATATTGTAATCATCAAATTCAGTATTAAATTCTGATAGATTTGTTGGTGTTTTAGAAAAACTTCCTGTGAAATTATTGTATCTGCTTTTTTTATCACAACTCTGAATTGTAAAAATATTAGTTACAGCAAAGATAAATATGATTATTAACAGTATTCTTGATTTTTCCATTATTCAATATTCATTATACAATATACATTTTTAAATTCCCCAAGGATAATTTGTCCTTTCAACACAATATGTTCCTGATGTATTAAAACTTAAATCAATTTCAAAAACCAATTCTTCTTGATCACCTATATAAGGCTCTATAAATTTTAACACATATGTTTTTGCTTCAACATTATATACCTCTGCCTCAATATCATACAAACACATACAATTGCATTCAGCCTTTCTTTCAAATTCTTCTATTATTATTGTATTATTATTAATGCTGATATCACAATACAATTTATCGGGGCAGCAATTAAATGACGTATTAATGTGTTTAAAATTAAGGACTTTACTTTCAGCATCATAAGAATATTCAACACAGCTTTCACCTGTATCAAACACAATATTCTTCTCATCTTTACATAAAGTATGACTTACTAATTTACCTTCGGAATTGTTAATTGAGTTTTTATCACAGGCAAATAAAGCAATCATCATTAGTCCGAATAATAAAATGTTCCTGATAAATATTCCGTTTTTCATATATTCCATTTTTTTTGTTAAACATAATTTGCCGGTAAATAGATATTTTTACAAATTTACAACATCTTTACCGGATATTTTAGTAATATGACATTCATCTGCACTTATAACAATCTTTTCTGAAACGACTGCCTGTCCGGCAATTATTCCGAAAAATGTAAATTCGTCCCGGTCATTTCTTAATTCAG
>JAUVIG010000362.1 GCA_030592825.1 Chlorobiota bacterium
AATTGAAATTCCGTCGTAAGTGCTTGTTCCCCTACCCAATTCATCAAAAAGGATTAAACTGCGTTCGGATAAGTTGTTCAGGATACTTGATGCTTCATTCATTTCAACCATAAAAGTAGATTCTCCGGAAGAAATATTATCGGATGCTCCGACACGTGTAAATACCTTATCCACAAAGCCGATTTTTGCGTCCTCTGCCGGCACAAAAGATCCGATCTGTGCCATAAGTACAATTAATGCAGTTTGTCTTAATAAAGCCGATTTTCCGGACATATTCGGTCCCGTAATAATAATGATCTGTTGCGATTCTGTATCCAAGAAAACATCATTAGGGATATAGGGATCATCAATCGGAAGTTGTCTTTCAATAACAGGATGCCTTCCTTGTTTAATATTAATTTCCAAGGAATCGTTAAGTTCAGGTTTGGAATAATTATAATCAACTGCTGTTTGAGCAAATGACAACAAAACATCTAAATTAGCAGTAGCTTGTGCTGTTGTTTGTATTAATGAAATATAATCGGCAAGACTGATAATCAGGTTTTCAAACAATTTGCTTTCAAGCACTAATATCTTATCTTCTGCACCCAAAATTTTTTCTTCATATTCCTTTAACTCTTGGTTAATATATCGTTCAGAACTCACAAGAGTTTGCTTCCTTGTCCACTCTTGCGGAACCATATCTTTAAATCTGTTCCTTACTTCAAAATAATAGCCGAATACATTATTAAAACCAATTTTTAGTGATGCAATACCGGTTTTATATGCTAAATCCCTTTTTAAATTTTGAAGATAATCTTTACCTGAATATGCAATTTCTCTTAAATCGTCAAGTTCTTTTGATACACCTTCTTTTATCACATTACCCTTTTGTATGGCAGTAGGCGGATCTTCTTTTATTTCATTATCAATTCTTTTTCTGATATTTAAACACGGATTCAAAGAATCAGCTACTTTTTTCAGTTTATCATTATTTGAATTCTGACAAATATTTTTAATATCTTCAACAGCAAACAGTGCATTTTTCAGTTGATAAACATCACGAGGATTTATTCTTTGAGAAGCAATTTTTGAATTCATTCGCTCCAAATCTCCGGTTTGTTTAATCAATTTAGAAATTTGTTCCTTTTCTTCAGAATTATTAATAAAAAAATCTACTAAATCCAAACGTTCTTGAATTGATTGCAGATTTTTTAAAGGTAACGCAAGCCGTCTTCTCATTAATCTGGAACCGGGCGGAGATACAGTTTTATCAATAATATCCAATAATGATTTTGAATCTTCTCCGAAAGATTGGAATATTTCTAAATTTCTGATTGTAAATTTATCTAACCAAACATATTTGTCTTCTTCAATTCTTGAGATACGTGTAATATGTTTTATATCTCGGTGTTCGGTGAGGTCTAAGTATTGCAAAACTGCACCTGCAGCCGTAACGCCATACCTCATTGTATTGATACCGAAACCTTTAAGACTGTTTGTATCGAATTGCTTCAATAAACGTTCTTCAGATGTGCTTTCTGTAAATGCCCAATCTTCTAATTTATATGTATAATATTTTGTACCGAAGAGTTCTTTAAACTTTTCGTATTGGCTTCTTTCATACAAAACTTCTTTAGGTGAAAAGCTTGATAATAATTTATCAATATATTGAAAACTTCCTTCAGCGAGATAAAATTCACCGGTAGAAATATCAAGAAAAGAAATACCTGCTGTTTGTTTATCAATATGAACAGCCGCCAAGAAGTTATTTTCATTATGCTCTAAAATACTGTCACCAATTGCTACACCCGGCGTAACCAATTCTGTTACACCTCTTTTAACAATTGTTTTTGTTTTTTTCGGATCTTCCAATTGTTCGCATATAGCTACTCTTTGTCCGGCTCTTACTAATTTGGGAAGATATGTATCAAGTGCATGGTACGGGAATCCGGCAAGTTCAACAAAGGATGCTGCACCATTTGCACGTTTGGTTAAAGTAATTCCGAGAATTTTAGAAGTTTTAATTGCATCATCTGAAAAAGTTTCATAAAAATCACCTACTCGAAATAACAAAACAGCATCAGGATGTTTGGATTTAATCTGATTATATTGTTTCATTAAAGGTGTTTCTACAACTTTCTTTGCCATAATAATTAACTAAAATTACTATTTTAATTTAATTTGCAAAAATAATAAAATATATTTTGAATCATTAAATGAGAAACACCATAATCAAAAATATTCAATATGTTTTAAAAAATATAAAGAATAGTTTTTAAATTAAAAAAATCACATCTACATTCGCATAATATTTAGAAATTAGATTTTAGAAATCAGAAATAATATAAAATTTACAAATTACAGCAAGCATGAAAAAAATCTTAATAATCGGTGCAGGTTTATCATCTTCAACCTTAATTCAGTATTTATTGGATAATTCCGAGAAGCATAATTGGATAGTAAGAGTCGGAGATGTTTCATACGAAACTGCCGATAAAAAAATTAACGATCACAAAAACGGAGAAGCATTAAAATTTGATATTTTTGATGAAGAACAAAGAAATACCGAGATAAGCAAAGTCGATATTGTTGTTTCTATGCTTCCTGCCCGAATGCATTGCATGGTGGCAGAAAGTTGCTTAAAATTCAAAAAGAATATGGTTACAGCCTCCTACGTTTCTAATGAGATTAAAGAAATGGCTGATAAAATAAAGGCTGAAGGTTTATTAATATTAAATGAAATAGGTGTTGATCCCGGGATTGATCATATGTCTGCAATGCAAGTTATTGATCGAATAAAGGATATCGGAGGCAAAGTAACTGCATTTCGTTCCTATACCGGTGGCTTGGTAGCACCAAAATATGACAATAATCCTTGGAATTATAAATTTACGTGGAATCCAAGGAATGTTGTTTTAGCCGGACAAGGCAGTGCAGCTCAAATCATAGTAAACGACAGATATAAATTTATTCCTTATCACCAATTATTCAGACGGACATTAAGAACAGAAGTGCTTGATTACGGAGAATTTGAAGGTTATATGAACAGAGATTCCTTAAAATACAGAGGTTTATATGGTTTGGAAGACATATCGACCATGATAAGAGGAACTTTAAGAAGACCGGGGTTTTCTAAAACATGGAATATATTAGTGCAATTAGGTGCAACAGATGATACATATACATTAGATGATTCGGAGAACATGAGCTATCGTGATTTTATTAATACTTTCCTGATGTATGATAAAGAATTGAGTGTTGAAGAAAAGATACAAACATATTTTAATCTTGAAGAAGATTCAGGGGTTATGTATCGCTTAAGATGGTTGGGTATTTTTAAGAATGAAAAAATCGGTTTAAAAAATGCAACGCCTGCACAAATCCTGCAAAAAATACTTGAAAAAAAGTGGAAACTTGATCATGAAGATAAGGATATGATAGTTATGCAGCACAAGTTTGAATATGAATTAAACGGGCAGCGTAAAAGAATAACTTCTTCGTTAGTAGTTGAAGGAACGGATAATATTCATACGGCCATGTCGATAACTGTAGGTGTACCTGTTGCCATTGCTGTTAAAATGATCTTAACCGGCCATATAAAAGAAACCGGTGTAAAAATCCCCCTTAATAAAGAGATTTATAAACCTATACTAAAAGAATTGGAAGATTACGGAATAAAATTTATTGAAGAGGAAGAATTGGTTGATTAATAAAATAGTATTTTCAGAAGTTCCCGAAAATAAGCCGACATTGTCGAGTATTAATAAAGTTTCAATTGTTACATTGCTGCATTGTTGCATTGTTTAATTGCTACATTTCCGGCAGGTAGGCTGTTTTTAAAAATTTAACAAATGTAAAACATATATTATCAGCATATTAAAAACATTACTTTTGGTGACTTTGCATGAAATTGACTTTTAGGAGTCGCCTCAAAGTTTAAACTTCACAAAAATATTACAGCATTCGTCTGACAATATAAAAATTTCAGACGAATGCTTTTATTTTCAGGTTTGTTATTAATCTGATTTGTCAACAATTCTGTCAGATATTGTTTTTGCTTCTTCAATAAGTTCTATTAGTTCTTTTCTGTATCCGTTTTCATCTTTTCCTTTTGAGTCTGAAGCAAGTTTAATCACTTTCGGGTAGTCTAAATTACCTTTAAATTCAGAATCCCTTAATAACATTCCGAAAGCCGCTACTGATGCCGAGAATCTAAAATTATCAGATGTATTATTCAATTCAAGAGCTGTGTTTTTAACGATATGCTCTATTAAAATGCTTTTATCATCTTTAGGAGGTTTATATCTGAATTTCAAAGTCATTAATTCATCTTTAAATT
>JAUVIG010000449.1 GCA_030592825.1 Chlorobiota bacterium
ATATTTTTCAATATTATTAACACCGGGATTCTTAACCAAATATTTAATAAGTTTGATCTTATCTTTATTGTCTTCGGACTTATCTAATTTATCAAGTCCGCTTTCTTTTATACCGGATATTTCACTGAAGTTTAATAATGAAACAGCTCGTTTTGCACAATCTTTTACTTCTGTATTCTTTTCTTCTGCGAATTGAGTTTTAATTTGCTTGCTAATCCTGTCTCTCCATGTAGGATCAATACTTTTTAGAATTGCTTTATTGATCAATTCATCATCTTTTTTAATTAATGATGAAATATATGGTTCAAATATGCGAGGGTTTGTTTCAGCAAGCATTGTAACACTCAATCTGACAACATAATCATTGAATTTTTTAAATTTCTTTGATAATACTTCAGTACCGTATCTGTATCTTGAAGTATCATGTCTTCTTTGTTGACTTAATTCTTTTAAAATTTCTCTTAATTTATTTTTATAACCGAAATATAACTTTCGTGCAACATATACCCATACAATTAAAATCGGTAAAAAGAAAACCGGAAAATATTCTAAACTGAATCCGCCTCCGATATTCAATAATAAACTTAAACCAAGCAGAAGCGCACCTGCAATAGCAATAGCAAATTGCATAACTACACCGACTTTTGATTGTACGGCTAATTGTAAATTACTCGGTAAAGGTTGATAAAGGATATTAAATGCAGGGTCGTCCAAGCCTCTTCTCACGATCCTTTCCATTGACTTGTTTAAAGTCATTAAAACTAAAAAGACCATACTTGCTGCTCCGGCAGTAAACCCGAAAAATAATGAAACTAAAACAATTAAAGTTATTGTAAGAGGTAAAACTATTAATCCGAGTTTAACGCCATATCGAACAAGAATTCTGCTTGAAAAATATGATATTAACAATTCACCTACTTTTAAACCTGCAAATACTAATGCCATAAAAGAAGCAACAGAACCGGCAGCAGAAAACAAAGTAGCTTCTTGAACCTTAATTGCAGAAAGGAAACCAAAATCCGTAATATAGATAACGGTCATTGATAATGAGGCCGATATAAATATCAATCTGAAATATTTATCTTTAATAAGATGCCTGAAACTTGTTTTGGATTGGTCTTTTGAAACTTTTATTACATTTTTTTCATCAGGAAATTTTTTATAAATATAATACAGAATAATTAGTGCCGCAATTAAACTGCCTATTGAAATAAATAATAAATTATAAGAAGACCCAATAATTTTTGTTAAAATCGGAATTAATAAATAACCTAATATAGATGCTATAACTCCACCAATATTTATTAAACCGAAAAGCCTTTTAACTTGTACCAAATTTAAAAGACGCAATGCTAAACCTCCTGACTCTATTCCTGATAACGATATAAACGGCCATGCCCATATAAATACAAAAAAGCTTAAGTATTCCGGTTTTACAAAACCAAATGCTAATCGTCCGAAAAGGATTATTATAAGCATAAAAACCAAGGCTGATGCAAATAAATATTTGCTCTTTACTTTTTGCTGAAAATGAGAATAAATTGAAGATATAATATATCCGGCAAGACCTGCCAATAAATAAGCATACGGTAATTGTTCACTACCGTAGTCCCTGATAAATACAGAATTAGCTTGTACAAAATAAAATGCTAAAAACAAGCCTATAAAGAAAGAGTGAAAAAATAAAAGCAAAAATTTATTTACTTCATCAGACTTAAGCCCTAAAGTTTTTATTAATATTTTGTTAACTTTAAACATAATCTGTAATTGTTTTACAATAACAATTATTTGATTGATAATATTGATTTATCTTCTAACATGCTGTTTATTTTTCTTCTCATTTGTTTAATTTCTTTTTCTTTTGTAATTATGGCCTCATTAAACTCTTCTTTTTCTTCAACAAGTTTATTATATCCGTCTTGCAACAGTGCTGTTCTTGAATTGATCTTTGTAGCATATAAATATGCAGCAATACTTTACGAGACCTTTTCCACAAATTTTATATCAAAATCATCAATAACTTTTAGTGAAGCCAATTCAATTACACCTATAAGATTATCTTCCATTAACAGTGGTACAATTAACAGAGACTTTGGCTGTGCTGTTCCGAGTCCGGATCGAATTTCCGTATAGTTTTCAGGAATATTCTCAATAAAAATTTTCTGTTTTTCATATGCACAAGCTCCAACTAAGCTGTCACCAATATTTATTTTCTTTTCTGTAAATTTTCTTCTGTTATAAGCAATTGAGGCAGAAAGTTCTAAATAAATATTTTCTTTATCGTCATCATTTAAAATAAAAATACCTCCTTGATTAAGGTTAATATATGAGACTAAATTACTGATAATTGAATAAGATAACTCATAAATATCTTCACTCCCTTTTCGCATTAATTCACTAAACATTGTATATCCTTCATTAGCACGATTCCTTCTCTCATTTTCAAGACGCCTTTTTTTCTCTTCTAATCTTGCTTTTTTTAAACTTTCACGCATATCCAATAATGAATTCCCCAAAATATCTTCATTACTTAAAGGAACAAAATCAGCATTTAAATTTCCCTTTTCAATATCTGAAGCAAATTCAGAGTATTTAGTTACTCCTGTTATAAGACTGTTTAACGATCTGTTCATATCTCCAATTTCATCTTTCCTTAATGATTTATCCAATTCAGCAATTTGTCCTTTTGACATTTTGAAAAGTTTTTGCCTCACATTATAGATTGAATCAGTAATAGATTTTCCGAAATAAAACAAGGAAAGAGATGCAACAGATATTAATAAAACCCCAAAAATAATAATTATTGTAATCATTCTTGTTGTTCGCTCATTCAGCTCTTTTGTTTTATCTGAAACAATTTTTTCAATATAATCAATATATATTCCGGTTCCGATTACCCAACGCAAAGGTTCATATAATTTAATAAAACTTATTTTCGGAATTTTTTCATTTGTACCGGGTTTATAATAATCATATTCCAAAAAACCTTCGCCTTTTTTTTCATGGATAACATCTGCAAAAGCCTCATAAACATTTTGTTTAGTATCCTGAATATAAAACACTTGTACTGTTCCGTTCATACGAGGATATATCGGATGCATTATTACGGTATAGGGCGGATCAACTTCATTTATCCATATATATCCTGATCCTTCATCACCAAAAGTAATTTGTTCAATATTTCTGACTGCATGTTTTAACTTAATGTCAAAATCATTAATTTTAACAGAATTATACCGATATGAATCTTTAATGCTTGAATATGCTTTGTCAATCATATTATAAGCACTGTTCACATTATCTTTTAATTGATTTTTTATTATCTCTGTCTGTTCAAGTTTATAAGATTCAATACTGTTCAATGTTCTGCTTCTGTAATCTAATACAGAATATACTGTAATAGCAAGTATGGTTATTAATACAGTAACACTGGTAAACAAAGGTATTTTTGTACGAATCTTCATCCTTTTTTAAAACTCGAAATATACAAAATAAAATCCTTATGTAAAATATTATCAGCCTATTTTCAATATTGTTGTATTTTTTGGAGTAAGGGA
>JAUVIG010000623.1 GCA_030592825.1 Chlorobiota bacterium
AACTCGGAGAACCTGATGCATCAGGCAGAAGACGGCCCGTTCCGATTGAAGGTTCTGAATATGAACTGAAAGTTGATTATATCCTTGCAGCAATAGGCCAGAAAACAGATATTAACTTTTTGGATGATGTAAACGAACATACCAAAGAAGGTAAATTAAAACCAAACAAATGGGGTGATATTGATGCTGACGCTGCAACTTTGCAAACCGGCATACCCAATATTTTTGCTGCCGGTGACGGAGTTTCGGGACCGGCTACAATTATTGAAGCTGTTGCACAAGCAGGTATCGCTTCATTAAGTTGTCATCAATATCTTTCAGGAGAAGAATTAAAACCAAAATCAACAGAGTTTTTAAGCAAAAAGTCTAACTTTAAAGGATTCTCTGAAATAGATTTTCAAGGCAGATATGAGAAACAAATGCGTGAAGAAATGCCGGTTCTTGATTCAGAAAAACGTATGAATTTCAATGAAGTTGAATTAGGTTATGATGAAGACATGACTCAACATGAAGCTCAACGTTGCTTTGAATGCGGTTGTGTTGAATATTTTACTTGCGATTTAAAGGAACACTGTACTGAATACGGTGCAGAGCAAGAACGATTTAAAGGCGACTTTCACGAACGTCCGGTTGATTTTTCACATCCATACATTGAGATTGATAACAATAAATGTATCCTGTGTTCAAGATGTGTTCGCATTTGCGGTGAAATAACAGGAACCTTTGCTTTGGGATTAGTTGACAGAGGTTTTGAAACTTATGTCGCACCAAGTATGGGGAATTCATTGCTTGATACCAATTGCGAAACTTGCGGAATGTGTATTTCAACCTGTCCCACCGGTGCAATTACCGAGAATTTTAAATTTAAACCGGGTCCCCTTAAACTTGAAAGTTTTGAAACTGTCAGCAACTACGGTTCAAGCGGTGAGAGAATTACCGTTAATCACAGAGACGGATTTGTTATGCAAATAACAGGAGCAGCAGGTAAAGTTAATAAAGATGCAAGTATCGGAAGAAAATCAAAATTCGGATATCATTATTTTAATGATGCATCAAGAATTACATCTCCTCTTTTGAAAAAAGCTGACGGCGGCTTTGAGGAAATATCTTTTGAAGAAGCATACAAACTTATAAATAATAAAATTACTTCAGTTAACAGAGATGAAAACGCTTTCTTTGCAGGAGCAGGATTAACAAATGAAGAACAATATCTTATAAAAAAATTGGCAGTTGATGCTGTGAAAACAAATAACATAGGCAGTTTTCATTATTTGGGAAGAGGTAACGGATACGGTTATAACTCAATTAAAAATGTTCCGTTTGACAAAATTAAAGACGCAAGCAAAATTTATGTTTTTGGTGCCGAATTAAATCACGACGACCAATTTGTAAGCTATCTTGTTAATAACGCAAAAGCAAAGCAAGAAATACCTGTTGAATTAATTACGACAGAAGAAAACAGATATGCTTATAAAGCAGATAAAGTAAGCAAAATCGGTTCTTATTATTGGTTTATTAAAGCAGTTATTGCTTATATTGCCGAAAACGGGCTTCAAAATCAAATGTTTATTGATGATAATACAATTGATTTTGAAACATATAAATCAAGTCTTGAAAGCAGTTCAGTCTATGCTGAAAAAGCAGGAGTTTCAATAGAAATTATTGCTGAATTTGCCAAATCATATAACAATGAAATAAATGCAGTTTTAATATATTCCGAAAAGCAAATTTCCTCAAATTGCAGTAAAGAATTATATAATCTTGCAATGATTACCGGCAAACTCGGCAAAACAGCTTCCGGATTAATTTCATTAAAAGAGAAAAACAATTCACACGGATTGTTTGATAACAATTGCTTTGCAAACGACAGTTTATTTTCAGGCTTAAATAATAAATCGTTCAAAAACCTTTTCATCTTCGGGGAAGACCCTGTAGGTTGTGCAGCTGAACCGAAAAAAATTGTTGAAATGCTGAAAGCCGATTTCACGGTAGTTCAAGAATACTTTATAACAGACACGGCAAAACTTGCCGATTTAATATTACCGGCATCAATGCCCACAGAAACCGGAGGAAGTTTCACAAATACACAAAGAGTATTACAAACTTTTGAAGCAGGTTTTGAAGCCGAAATTGAAAGAGCAAATCACGAACAATTACTTGACATTTTAAAAACATTCGGCCATAACGGATTAAGCACTTTGGAAGACATCTTCTTGGAAGCAGCTTCACATCTTCCGAAATATGATGAAAAA
>JAUVIG010000649.1 GCA_030592825.1 Chlorobiota bacterium
CTCATAATCCCAAAGAATATAACGGTTATAAAGCTTATTGGGATGACGGCGGACAAGTTGTTGCTCCGCATGATAAAAATATTATTGAAGAAGTCAGTAATATTAAAAATATTGATGAGATAAAATTTAAAGGTGTAAAGGAAAATATTGAGATTTTGGGAGAAGCTTTTGATACCTTATATATTAATAAACTTACATCATTATCGTTGTCACCCGAGATTATTAAGAAACATACCGATTTTAAAATAGTTTATACACCAATTCACGGAACCGGGGTAGAGTTAGTTCCAAAGACCTTAAAAGCATTCGGTTTTAAAAACATCTGTAATGTTCCGGAACAAGATACAGTTGACGGAAATTTTCCTACAGTAATTTCACCAAATCCCGAAAATGCCGAAGCATTAGAATTAGCTTTAAAAAAAGCAAAACAAGTTAATGCCGATCTTGTTCTGGCAACAGATCCTGATGCTGACAGAGTCGGTATAGCCGTAAAAGATCTTACCGGTGAATATATTCTTTTAAACGGAAATCAAACTGCCTCTGTTCTGATCTATTATTTGATTAAAACCAGAGTTGATAACAACTTATTAAAAGGCAATGAATATATTGTTAAAACAATAGTTACAACAGAGTTACTTGCAGATATTGCACAAAAATACGGAATAGAATATTATGATACTTTAACCGGTTTTAAATATATTGCCGGAATTATTAAAGAAAATGAAGGGAAGAAAGTATTCATAGGCGGCGGTGAAGAAAGTTACGGATATCTCGCAGGTGAATTTGTGAGAGATAAAGATGCTGTTATGTCAGCTGCATTAATTGCTGAAGCTGCTGTATGGGCAAAAGAAAAAAACAGATCTTTTTTTGAAATGCTGATTGATATATATGTTGAGTTCGATCTTTATAAAGAAGTATTGGTAAATCTGGTAAAAAAAGGAAAAAGCGGAGCAGAAAAAATTCAGAAGATAATGGATGATTTCAGGAATAATCCTCCGAAAACAATTGCAGGTTCTAAAATTATTGAAATAAAAAATTATTTCTTACAGCAAACCGAGAATTTTGTAACAGAAACAATTGAACCGATAAATCTTCCGAAATCCAATGTAATGCAGTTCTTTACTGAAGACGGTTATAAAGTAACAGTAAGACCGTCAGGAACTGAGCCGAAAATAAAGTTTTATATCGGTCTGAAAACAGATTTATGTTGTAAAGAAAAATATACAGAAGTAAATTCACAATTTGAATCAATAATTGAAAAAATTAAAAAAGATTTGAGGATATAATACCGGCTGTGCAATAACAATTATAGATTACTGCATACAGAAACAAAAAAATGTAATTTCACTGCAACTCTATAAGTAAAATTAATCTGTATTATTCGGAATGATATTCATCAACAAAGTTCGTCAACAGTAAATTGCCGGTTGTCCGCAGATAATATTAGTTTATATCTTTAAATTCAAACAACATCAAATCACCTTAAATATTCGTTAAATTTGTCATTTTCCGCTATTATGAAATTTACTTACAAATCAATTTTATTTATATTAATATCTTTTTATTTCTTAAATGCATTCGGTCAAAATTCAAAATATAATGAAGAAATTATTCAATATTTTGACAGTATCTACGGAGCCGATAATTTGTTAATAAACGGAAGAATTTTCATGTACCCTAATTATAGGGCTAAAGGGAATCCTTTCTTTTTCGGAAAAGATTTAAAATTATGTGACATATATATAAATAAC
>JAUVIG010000619.1 GCA_030592825.1 Chlorobiota bacterium
GGTACTTCCTTAAAACACGACATTCTTCACGGATTAGCAGACGGGATATCTATTACACTCATGTTTTTTGTATTAGGACTTTTAGAAAACAGGAGTATTAAAAAATCGGGCAGTAAAATCAATTTTCCGGCAACGGCAATAATTACCGGTTTCTATTTTTTAGGACGCTGTTTTTTATATATTGTATTGAATATTGATTCTAATATACATACACAACCGGGTGAAATATGTATTTGGACTGTCGGAATCGGTTTATCAATCGGATACATATACTATATTACATCAGAGAGTTTGACAGGATACTCTCCGTTTAAAAAAGCTGTTTGGTTTGGAGTAATAATTTTTGGCATTGATTGGCTCTTGTTTTATTCTTTTGCACCGATAATTCAACAAGTATCCTTATTTGACAATTTTATTCGTCCGATTACAGATATTTTGTTTGTATGTTCAGGAGTTTTCTTTTACGAAAAAATATTAAAATCGAAACAAATAATAAAAATAAACAGATGAAAAAAAATATTGAATTACTAAAAGAAACCTTTCGCAGGTATTTTATTAAAGGGACATTTATTGCATTATGTATTACATTTATTGCATGTTCATCTACAAAGAATGTTACTGATAATGATAATAAAAAAACAGGAATTTCGGCATTTTCATTTTTGGGCGGTATAAGTACCGGCGGGATTATTGAAGATACAGAAATTGATGCTGTTACCGGTGTCACTACCATGAAATACAACACAGGTGTGCATTCAGAGATTAGTATCAAAGGTCGTCTTTTAGAAACAGGATTGGATTATATTGCCTTTAAACAAGCATTTACATACATGGACCCTGCTCAAAGTATTGACGGAATAAGAGATTTTTCTTTTCATCAATTACGTATGCCGCTTACATATAATTTTCAGCTTTTTAAGAATAATGAAAACAGAGCATTATTGTTTTTAAAGGCGGGCTTATCAATTGGATACACCTTTTCTGAAACAATAACAGACAGCGGTACTTTACCTGAATACAGTATAAATAATTTTAATTTTGCACCTACTATCGGGCTGGCAACATATCCGATCAGAATTAATAACAAATTCGATTTAGGGCTGTATTTGGATGTATTTCGCGGAGCTGTAATGTATGAAGATATTTACAATAAAGAAATGGGATTTTTAAGTAATATCAAATTTGGGATATCCGTAAAATTTCATAATAATTAAGTGTATTAAGACTTGGGTTGTTGAAAACTTTATATTTTCAAAACTCCCATTTTTAGGATATTTTTTCCCTTTTAGGAATCAAATAAGTGCTTAAAACAGCAACAATTAAAGCAATAATAAAGGTCATTATACGGGCTGTAATAATTTTATCAAGTCCTGTGCTGATCCATATAATGGTAAATCCCAAACCGGTAATTATGGTCAATAATGCCGGAATACCGTGAAAGCGTTTCCAGAATAATGTTAATAATATTACTATTGAGAATGTAGAACCGATACCTGCCCACACATATCCCACAATGGTATATATGAGATCACTCGGTGAGAAATATGCCAATACAAGTGCAACAAGAGCCAATATTCCCGTAACCAATCGAGATTGCATTAATGAATTTCCGGAACCTTTAGAGGGCTTACTTAACGGTTTAATCAGGTTTTCCGACAGCTCGGTTGCAGAAAGTATCAATAATGAATTAGCCGTAGAAATAACGGCAGCCAAAACTCCCGTGATCAGAATGCCGGCAATCAGAGGATTAAACAAAGTTGTGAGAACTTCAGGCATTACAGTTTCTTGATCTTCTAAACCTTTCGGCCCGAAGATGGCTATTCCTGTCCATCCTATCATTAATGCTCCTATATAAGCAATAACTGTCCAAATTACACCTATATTTCTTGCTTGCTTGGCATGCTTTGCATCCTTTATTGCCATAAATCTCATACTTAATTGAGGTTGCCCTCCCAAATATCCGAAAAACCACGAGAAAGCACCGGCAATAATTATTCCTGTTCCTAAGCCTTTAACAATATTCAAACTTTTCGGAAATACAGACATTAGGGCATTTGATAATTCTGAACCTTCCTTTAAATTTGCACCTCCCGCCAAAGTAGAATAGCTCTCGCCGGCTTTAGTCAAAGCTTCAGAAATTGAACCGGCAAACAAAGTTCCTTCCGGTTGATTTGCCAAATAGATAATACCGGCAATCGGTGCAGCAATTAAGGTAATAATCATTAATATTGCTTGAATAACATCTGTATATGTTACACTTCTGAATCCGCCGTA
>JAUVIG010000036.1 GCA_030592825.1 Chlorobiota bacterium
GCTTATAATCAGTTAATTAACAAATTAACACCGACACTAAAACACTTCAAACTTTCACCCTGCCCGCATTTAAATCCCCGGCAAGCATAAAATTAAAAAACCGGCATAGTTCTTTAATTTAACTACACCGGATTTTTTGTTTTGTTTATTTTTATGGATTATTTTAAAAGTAACATCCGTTTTGTTTGGGAAAAATCTTTTACTGTTTTTATCTTATAGAAATAAATACCGGAACCAACAGGCTGATTATTTTCATCTGTGCCATCCCACACCACCAAATGCTCGCCTGCCGGTTGATTTTCATTCACTAATGTTTGTATTTCATGTCCTGTTATATCATAAACCTTTAAAACAACCTTTCCTGATACTGACAGGCGGTAAGCAATTACAGTTGATCCGGAAAACGGATTGGGATAATTGCTCAATTGAAAATCGAAAACTGAAGATTGGAGATCATCAATCCCAACCCCGGGATGTTCAAACCGGTAATAATCTATTCCCGTATTACCATCAATATCCGAACCTGATACCCTGACATCATAAATCCCGGGTTCAGGCAGAGTAAATGTTCCTTCCCAATTAGTTCCGCTGCCTGTCATCTCCACAAAAAGAACGGAATCATTCGGACATTCTATCCTTAATAAAGGAGCAGAATTACGTTTCCTGTAACAAAAAGATTTGGG
Organism: Chlorobiota bacterium; assembly: GCA_030592825.1. GTDB lineage: Bacteria > Bacteroidota > Bacteroidia > Bacteroidales > JAADGE01 > JAADGE01. Next base: position 684 of record JAUVIG010000036.1, read on the forward strand.
AGTATTTAACCCATAATCACCCTTTTCATAAATGGTATGAATGTTTTCATAACCATCAACAATGCACTTAGGATACCTGACATTTGTTGCAGGTTCAAACACTTCTTCCTGGATTAAAGTTAATTCATCATCTGTTAAAGAAGCTCCGTCAGCATCAAGATTACCATTGATTTTTGTGTATTGAGCCACCCCTTGATTCTGACCGCCTTTTGCCCATGTAATATGAAGATGGTTTTGTTCATCAACATTTATCCGCGGACACCAAACCTGGTTACCGGCTTGTGTTAAATGACTTTCATTAATTGCGACTGTTCCGTCGGGTCGTAATTTCATATAAGCAAGAAGATTGCAACCTCCGGAATAGCGTTGCCAGACAATATGAACATTGTCATTGCCGTCGCAACAGATATCCGGTTTGTTCATTTGGTCGTCTGCATTGAAGCAAACAGAAATAGGGGCAGACCAGGTATCACCGCTGTCATCAGAATAAGCATAAGTTATATCGTGCATATCATCTGACCAGACAATGTAAATTTTATTATTGCTGTCTATTGCCGGTCTGATCCCGAAAGCCCAAGCATTAATACCTGTTATGATCGGTTCGTTAGTGATAAGAACAGTTCCGTCAGCATCTGTCTTTGTAAAATAAACAGTACCCCATTTGCCTGCCCATGTGCTGAAAAGATAAGTTATATTATTGTTGTCGGTAGCACCTTCGGTATCAATAGTCGGTTGTCCGAGATAAATATTCTCGTCAGGGTTATTAATGATCAGCGGATTTCCACCGGCACCATTCCAATTATTGAATTCTTCTTCAATTTCTCCGTTATTGTGTAATTTGAACATATCGAAATTATTGTTCGGATTTGATTGTTCATCCAGTTTAACTGCTGCATACAAATTGTTTTGAGGATCTTTTTCCAGCCGGGTATTAAGGCTCCAGTTATCGAAATTTGCAACAGACCAAATAGGTTTTTCGTTTACCCAGCCGGTATAAAGATCTTCATCTGAAACGATATGGATCGTGATATTTCCATTTTCCGTATGAGTAATTTCAAAGGTTGGTGGAATTAAATCCCATGTTGAACTCAATCCTGCAGGAACTTTTTCGATAACTTCAAGCAGGTCGGAATATTCTGCCTGAACATTGATGCTTGGATTGAGCGATTGACTAAAACTTTGTGCCGTAAGTAAAACACAAAAGATAATTGCATAGATTTTGATTTGCTTTTTCATTTTTAACGAATTTTAATAAATATTTAACTACACCGGATTTTTTGTTTTGTTTATTTTTTTAAACCACGTTTAATAAGAAGACGTAGGCACAGCCTACGCCCAACAGGGCAAAAAACGACAGAAAATAAATCACAAAAATTATTTTTATCCTTGTTTACCATTCCGATTATAATCGTAACTGGCTCTACGGTGGTGTTTTGTATGTCCGTAAAGTAAAATCTGCCGGATTTCAAGTTTTTTTACTCTTAACCCCTAAAAGAAAAACGCTGAAGTTAAGCAGATTGCAAAAGTCCCCTTTAGGGGATTTAGGGGTAAACCTTTAAAAACCCGGCACAGTTTTAAATATTTTACTATACCGGATTTATTATTTCAAATAACGTTTAAATAAGGACGTAGGCACAGCCTATGCCCAACTGGTACTATGCCAACTTGGCTTTCTGTTATTATCAATATTTATTAATTTATTTGAATCCATATTTCTGCAGCTTTACCCAAAATCATTAACTCTATTTGTGTCACATCCTGCATGTTGACTTTACCATCGTTAGTTGCATCCGATAATTCTGTTTCATCACGGTATTCTAATATGATCAGTTCTGTGTAGGTCACATCCTGCATGTTAATTATATCATCCTCGTTCGAATTACCGTATACGGGCAAGGTATAGGATGATTTATCGTCATCTAAACCCAAACCTTCCACTATAGCCTGCTGAACTTCGCCCCAATCGTAAACACCGTCAAATGTTATACACACGTTTGTTTGAATTCCATGCAAAAACAATATTTGTATAAAGTTCTTCACGCTCGTATGGAGATTAAGCAATTGCGCATTACCACTCGGTGCAGTTGTTGACGGAGTTCCAACAAGCAGACCCATAGAACTCCAAAACATACCCCAAACTTCCATACCTACTAGTATCTGCGATGCTGTTATAATACCGCCAAGATTTTTCAGATGTGTGAGTGTAAACGCCATGTTTGCTGATATGGTTCTTCCATTCATCCATTCTTCCACAACAACCTCTAGGTCCAATACATATCCATTTCCAGAACAAAATACTTCATTGTTCAAGTCATTCCAATGCTCTATAACCGCATTAATTTCACCTTGATTGTTATTGGAATCACGCCAAGTAGCACTTGCAGGGTCAAAACCACTTTTTGTATAATCTTCGGCAATTGCCTGTTCTTCAGTTTGCACCGGTTGTAATTTCTCTTTGTTGCAGCCAAACTGCAACGGCAATATTAATAAAATTAATACTGCACTAATTAAGATGTTAATTTTTCTTTTCATAACTTTGTTCTCCTTTTAATTTAGTTAAAAAATATAATTATGGTTTTTTTACCTGATAACATTATAATTTAAATCATGACATTTATCATTGTAAATAAAACTTGTTTTTATTTGAAAGAAAAATTAAAGTTGTCCGAATTGTACAATTCGGACAACAAAATACAGCATGTAATAAATTGTATATCAGCAGCATACGCCTTTTAAATGCGAAATGTTTTTGTGGGTCGGATTTAGGCTTTTTAAATCTTTGAAAAAGTTTACAAGCCGTTAATGTTATCTTTAAATTTTGACGGGGTAATACCTGCATATTTTTTAAAAGCAAGGTAAAAGCTTGATCTTGTTTTAAAACCGGCTTCTTCCCCGATTGCCTCAATAGATAATATCCTGTTTTTTATTGAATCGGATAATAAAAACATGGCTTCTTTTACTCTGTATTCGTTTATAAAATCGGAATAATTTTTCCCGAATTCATTTTTTATTACCCAAGAAAGATAATTTCTGTTCGTAGATAATTTTTTCGAAAGTTTGTTAATTGTCAAGTCATGTTGTGTAAAAATTTTGTCGGTATCAAACATATTTTCCAATTTTCCCAATATTTTTTCTTTTTCATCATCGCTAACAATACTTTGACCGTTTTTATCACGAAAAAAATTTTTTCCTTTAAAAATTTTTAGTTCTTTTTCTTTTGACAACAGATCAAGGTTTTTAGAAACAAGAAATTTATATGCCGTGTTTTTTTTCCTGTATTGAATAAGTATTATTGCAATTGCTGCACATGTAAGAATTAATACTGTGATATATATTATATGAGTTTTTTTATGATGCTTAATTTTTATGGTTTTTATATTATTTTCGTATTTTAGTGTTTGTATTTGTTTATCTTTTTTCTCTGTTTCATACTTGTTTTTCATATCTGAAATTTGCTTGTGTGTTTTTAAACTGAAAACAGAATCTTTTAAAGCAGTATATTGTTTGTAATATTCAAAAGCTTTTTTGTAATTACCCATTGCTGAATAGCTTTCTGAATATAATTCATAACTGTCTATAATAATATCTTTTGTATTTAGAGATTCCGCTATTTCAAGGCTTTTACCAAAATACAATAATGCTTTATTGAACTTACCGAGTTTGTTGTATAGCTCTCCAATATTATTTAACGAATATGCAATTCCTCTTTTATTCTTGATCTCTTCTTTAATTTTTAATGATTTTTGATAATATTCCAAAGCATCTTCATAATTGTTTAATTCTTTATAAGTATCTCCGATATTATTTAGCGAATATGCGATTCCTCTTTTATCCTTGATTTCTTCTTTTATTTTTAATGATTTTTGATAATATTCCAAAGCATCTTCATAATTGCTTAATTCTTTATAAATATTTCCTATATTATTTAACGAATATGCAATTCCTTTCTTATCCTTGATTTCTTCCAGTATTTTTAGTGATTTTTGATAATATTCCAGAGCATCATCATAATTGTTTAATTTTTTATATACTACTCCAATATTAATAAACGAATATGCAATTCCTTTCTTATCCTTGAATTCTTCAATTATTTTTAATGATTTTTGATAATATTCCAAAGCTTCTTCTTTCCTGTTATTTTGCTTTTTAGCGAGTTGCAGTGCAAGCATTGCATTTTTTTTTGCCTTTTGCGGGAAGTTGGGTAAATATGCTTTTGCGAGTTCATTCAAAAGTTTTGCCTTTTCGTTTTTATTCGCGGTTTTTAACAGGTTTTTGAGGCTGTCGGCAGTGTTACTGTTTTGTGCAAAGCTTGCCGTGTATGTAACCATAAAAATTATTATTATTAATGCCTGCCTGCCGGTGAGGCAGGCTTTTTTTCTGCGATTTTGGTTCATATGAAAAGGGTTTTTACGGGTTTTGAATGTCTGTTTTAAAATTATAAAAAAAACATGAATAATACTAATTTTTTTCAAAATATAGTCTTTATTTTCATACAGATAAATATAACAGCAGCCACGGGCTTCAGAGATTGTGTGAAAATGGTGATAAAAGTTAATATCAACCCGCGACTTCAGTAGTGGGAGTGTGGATAGTAAGCAAGACAACATTGACCGTTTTAACGGTTTTGAACTTGCAAGTATTTTTTCACACAGTCTTTGAAGCCCCCGGCTGCTGATACACAATTTATATTTGTTTATAAATTATCAGCTTATAGGAATAAAAAAAAGAGATGCAAACTTTTGCATCTCTTTGTAATTTCATAATAAGTTTTATTGCAGTCAATTTTTTTGGTGTTGAGATTATATATAAAAGGTTATTCAGTTGTTGAAACAAAAGTACCGCAAAAACCCGTACTTACCTAATATTTGAAGCCAGTATTGATGAAAGGATATATATATTTGATGAGATATATAATATTTAGGATGAAATTTGAAAAAGGAATTTGAAACTTGAAATTTGATATTGAAGTTTCAAGTTTCAGATTTTACTGTTACGACATAATTATTGAGTTATTGTTTTCATTGCTGAATTACTTTTAGTGAGGGCTTGCTCCAAAGCATTTCGGGGGCTTTACAGTGAAGTTAGCGTGCAAAAGAACGAGCTTAAACGGGCAAGTTATTTGTTCACAAAGCCTAAGCACATATCATATATCTTTATAATATGAGTAACTGTATTTTTCCAACTGTAATTTTTCCTTACATAGTCAAGTATTTTTTGTTTGTTTTGATTTTTAAAATCTGCATTCAATAACTTTATAACTTTACCGGCTAATGTTTTATAATCTCCGGGTTCAATTTTTGAACCTACATTCTCATTTATAATTGTTTTAAAACCGCCGGTATTTCCGGCAATAACCGGTGTTCCGCATGCCAATGATTCAACGGCAACAAGTCCGAAGGGTTCAAAGTTTGAAGGCAGGACAGCAATATTTGCCAAGTTAAACAGATGAACCATTTGTGAATGTGTTTGATTTTCGATAAAGTGAATGTCTTTAATATCAAGTTCTTTTGCCAACTTCACATGGGATTCTTTAAGAGAACCGTCCCCTGCAAGAATTGTAATCGGATTAATTTCAGATTCATTATAGATTTTTGCAGCTTTAATAAGAGTATCTAATCCTTTTTGAGGAGTCATTCTTCCGCCGAAGAAAACTATCGGCCTGTCGGTCGGCTGTATCGAATAAGACTTAAGTAATTCATTTTTGTTCAGACTTATTGGTGTAAATACTTCTGTATCAGTTCCGCTGTTTACGATTGTAATATCATCATCTGTTAAACCATATGTCTCAATTGCTTGGTCTTTTTCTTTTTGAGTCAGTGCCATTATTTTTTTTGCACCTTTTAATCCTTTTAATACTTCTTCTTGATATTGCTGAAATTCATTAAAGGCATAATATTCTGTTCCGTGTAAAGTAATAACATAAGGTATATTGTATTCTGAAACAATTGATGAAATTATCCAACCATGGTGAATATGTATAAGGTCAGGTTTAAATGTTTTAATGTTTTCTGCAATTTTTTTTCTGAAAGCTTCTGTATATTCTTTTCTTTCAGCTTTGCTTAAATCACCGAATTGTTTGCCTTTGCTTAACGGATGAGATGCAAAAACCGGAAAATCAAAATTAACTTGAAAAGAACTTGAATTCCCCTTATTAAACAAAACAGCATCAACCGGATATGGCTTGTCCGGTATTTTATGGTCAGAACAAAATACATTAACTTCGTTGCCTCTTTTTATAAGTTCCTTTGCAAGCAAATCTACATAGATACCTGTTCCTGCACCCATTAAAGGGAAGTGCATCATTTGACTTATTCTCATGTTTTTTGAAACTTAAAAATTTAATATTTTACAAAACGAATATAAAAACCTTTTTAATATTGCGATGCTTAAAGATTTTTTACACGTAGAGTTGAGTTTACACCGAAAAAAATTGAAGCCGCGAATTCACGAATAAAAACACTGATAAATATCCGCAAGCAAATTGTTTGTTTCATGGTAATCAGGCTGTTATACGGAGCGTGTTTTCATTCAGATACAGCTCAATGAATACTGATTAATTTAACTGTTTTTCAATTAAGAAACTTTTAATAATTTGTTTTATTTTCCCGGAAAGTCAGCTTTACGTTTATTCATAAAAGCATCTGTGCCTTCTTTAAAATCTTCAGTTCCGAAACATTTTCCGAATTCTTCAACTTCGGTATTAAAACCGTCAATACCGTCAGTATAGTAAGCATCTACACATTTAATAACTCCTGCAACTGCAACCGGCGATTGTTTAATTACAGATTTTAACAGTTCTTCTGCTTTGCTGATTAATTCATCTTGAGTAACAACATAGTTAACTAATCCCAAATTCAGAGCTTCATCAGCTTTAATCATTGCTCCGGTCATTAACAGTTCCAAAGATTTGCCTTTACCTACCAGTTGTGTAAGACGTTGTGTACCTGCATATCCGGGTGTAACACCAAGACTGACTTCGGGTTGTCCGAAACGAGCATTATCAGATGCAAGTCTGATGTGGCAAGCCATTGCCAATTCTAATCCGCCGCCGAGAGCAAAACCGTTTACAGCAGCAATCACAGGTTTATTGAAGGTCTCAATTATTTTAAAAATTTGTTGACCGTCAGCTGACAGCTCTTTACCTTCTTCGACATTAAAATGTGCAAATTCCTTTATATCTGCACCCGCCGCAAAAGCTTTCTCTCCTGAACCTGTTATTATAACACCTTTAACTTCATCTGTTACTGCAAGATTTGTCATGATATGTTCAAGCTCTGCAAAAACAGCTTTGTTTAAAGCATTTAATTGTTTAGGACGGTTTAATGTTACAGTTAAAATACTGTCTTTAATTTCTGTTAAGATATTCTCGTAGTTCATGTTTATTAGTTTATATATTGTTTAGTATCCCGATTCATATTTCAATACCGGTTTTTACAGCTTGTCTTATAATATGACCTTTAATGTTTTTTTTCTTTTCAAAATCTTTTCTGTTTTGAATAATAATATCTGCCGGAATTTTTTGTTCGGCAAGTTTTTTTCTGATTATTGATTGATATTGTCTTTTTTCTTTAATATTTAATTCTTTTTCTGTTATTACAATAAAATCAAAATCACTATCTTCAGAAAAAGTTTTATTTGCTCTTGATCCAAATAATAATATTGTACAAACAGGGAAGAATTGAAACACAGTATTTTTTATTATATCAATGGAAGAAGTCATATTGATTTTAAGATTTATTCAACAAAGATATTAAAAAATCATAACACCATCAAATTACAACCTCTGATATCTGAATTGTCAAACCTCCCTAATACTTCAAAAGAATCATCGGACTGCTTCTTTCCAAGATCTTTTGTTTCAACAAAAGAACATGAATAAATGTTTGCAAGATCAATGATATTTATTCCGCCGGATTTACCGGTTTCGATATAATCGAACGGGTCATTTGTGTCTCTGATTAATATTTTCATCCATGGAGATGTTTTGTAAAGATTATTATTTTTTGAATATGCTTGAGAGAGCAATTCTGTCATACCGTATTCTGAATGAATATCGGAAAGCCCTGTTGCTGATCTAATTACAGAATGAAATTCTTCTCTGACAATTTCTTTTTTTCTGCCTTTCATTCCTCCGGTTTCAATAATAGTTGTATGTTTTAATTCAATATTATATTTTTCAAAAAAATCAATCAAAGCAAAACTAACACCGAATAAAATTGTTTTTTTATTTCGATTTTCTAAGTCTGTTATTTTTTCAAAAAGTTCCTGATGATTATATAAATAGAATCCGTTATCTTTATTATTACCGATATCCATTAATTTTTGAACCATATAAATTAATGATGAATCATTTCGTTCCGAATAGGAGGGAAGCAAAGCCAAGAATGTATATTTTTCAGGCTTACCGTAAAATAGATTAAATGTTTTAACAAAACTTTCTTCGTATATATTTAAATCTGTAATATAGTGTGAACTTGCAACGAAACCGGTTGTTCCGCTGCTTTTGAAAATCTTTTGCACTATTCCGGTGCCTGTTATTATTTTATGAGTTTTGAAGAATTCAATCGGTAAAAAAGGAATTTGATCATAGTTCTCAATATTGTTAATATTAACTTTCAGTTTATCAACATATTCTTTATAGATTTTATTATCTTTATATTGATGATTGAATACTTTGAGGCAAACTTCATTAAATTGTTCTGAACTGTTTATATTAAATATCTCCTTTATTAATGAAGTCATAACATTTTTTTACAAAAATATAAATACTGCCGTTACCGCATAACTTATACAATAATTATTTTACTTATGGCTTTTAAATACTATTTTAATTTTACAAACTCACAACTTCAGAAATTTCTTGTCTTGAAGTAAGTAATATTTCGTATTTATTTTTAAGATGCGAAAAAGTTTCCAAGGCTAATTCTCGTGTATTATTAACAGCTGAAATATGTGAAAGAAAAATTGTTTTTAGTTGAGGGGAAGCAAATTGTTCAACAAGTTCTATTGCTTGCATATTAGATAAATGTCCTTTGGACGAACTTACTCTTTGTTTTAAATGATAGGGATATAAGCCGGTTTGTAACATATCTTCGTCATAATTTGATTCCAAAAATACAGCATCACATTTTGAAAATTCATTTTGAAGAGTTTCATCTGCTTCACCGATATCAGTCATAATCCCGATATTTTTATTCCCGATTTCTACTCTGAAACTGCACGGGTCTATAGCATCATGTTGTTTTGAAAAAGAATGAATTTTTATGTTACCTGTTTCATAAGGCGTTCCCGGTTCAAAAAAAGCAAAATTTTGAGCTTTGTTTTTATTATAACTTTTATGATAAGTCTTTTTTGTGTAAAATACAGGAATGCCCAATTTATTACTAGTTGACCTTGCACCTTGAATGTGATCCGTATGTTCATGAGAAATAAAAATTGCTTTAATTTTATTCTTGTCCAAGCTTGCATCATCTAATCTTTCAATCAGCCTTTTATAATAAATACCAATATCAATTAAAACAGCTTCATTTTCATTTCCGATGTAATAACAATTTCCGTTGCTTCCGGAAGCTAATGCACAAATTTTTGTCATTTTAAATAATTTTGGATGCAAAGAAATAAAAAAACAAAAATATATGGATATTTTCAAATCTAAATTGGCATAATTTAACGTATTAAATTTATTCTTAAAGAATTTTTATATATTTGCAAACTCAAAATTTTGAACTAAAAAAATATAATAATTAGAAATGGCTACATTACAGAAAATTAGGAACAGAGGACCGGTAATTGCTATTGTAATAGGTATTGCTTTGTTAGCTTTTTTATTAGGAGATGTCAGTAAACTTTTTTCAGGAAAAGAACAGAGTCTTGCAGAAATAAACGGTACCGCAGTTTCTATTCAAGAATATCAAACTCGATATAAGAATTACGAGGAGGGGATGAAACTTCTTACAGGAGACCAAACAATAAATCAAGAAAATCAAAAATTTATTAAAAGCCAAGTTTGGGATAAAATTGTAAAAAATTATACTCTTTCAGGAACTTATGACGATCTTGGTATTGATGTCAGTAATCAGGAATTGGCAAAAATTATCAGTGGAGAAAATATTCAAACAGGAATTGACCCTTTAACGAGACAAGTTTTTTCTGATCCGAATACAGGACAGTTTAGTCCGCAAAGGGCAGTTAATTTTTTCTCAAATGCAAATCAAACTCCTGAAGGTGCACAAATTGCTTTGTTTCTTGAGCAAGAATTAAAGGATAACAGAAAATTTACAAAATACTTATCTTTGATTTCAAAAGGAATTAATATTACAAATTTTGAGGCTAAAATGCTATATAAAGAAAGAGTTGAAATGGTTGATTTTGACTATAGCGTAAAAAGATATGCTTCTGTTTCTGACAGTACTGTTGCTGTTACAGATGACGAATTAGAAAATTATTACGATTCTCATAAAGACGAATATGATCAAGAAGATTCAAGAGATATTGCTTATATAGTTTATAATGTAATCCCTTCTGAAGCTGATAAGCTGGTTACCTTACAAGATTTGGAATATTATAAAGTAGATTTTGCACAAATCAGTATCGATTCTACTCAAGATGAAATTATTGATTGGGTAAATGCAAATTCTCAAACACCTTTTAATTTTATTCATTTATCGCTTGAAGAACTTGGTGATACTTCGTTATTTTATGCAAATCCTGATTCTCTGATTGGACCTGTATATGAAAACGGAAGTTATGTGATGAGACGTGTTTTCGACAGAGTAATTATACCTGATACCGTTGAAGCACGACATATTTTAATTCGTCCTGACGGACAAGTAATTGCCAATATGGACAGAGCAAAAGAAATTGCCGACAGTTTACATACTTTAATTAAAAACGGTGAAGATTTTGCAGAACTTGCAAAAAATAATTCGGTTGACGGTTCTGCTCAAAAAGGCGGAGATCTCGGGAAATTTACTGAAGGTCAAATGCCTCGTGAAATAAGCGATGCATGTTTCTATGGAAAAGTTGGAGATATTCTTATTGTTGAAGGTCAATTTGGAATAAGTTTAATTGAAATTACTGATCAAAGTAAAGATAAAAAAGAAAAAGTAAGATTAGCAATAGTATCCAATCAAGTCAGACCGGGTAATAATACAATTAGTGAGTATTTTGCTAAGGCCAGAGACATTGCAGTAACATCAGATAACAGTATTGAAAAGTTTGATGAATTAGTTGAAAAAGAAGGTTTAACAAAAAGAATTGCAACAGATATTACACCGGAAACAGAAGTTATTGCAGGAATTGAAAATCCCGCACCCATTATTAATTGGATATATAAAGATGTTGATGAAGGAAGTGTTTCATCACCTTTCCAAGACGGAGATTTTTTTTATGTTGTCGTTATTACAGAAATAAGAGAAGAAGGCATTGCACCTTTTGAGCAAGTAAAAGAAAAAATTACTGCCGAAGTTATAAAAGATAAAAAAGGTGAAATGTTTGCAAACGAAATGAAAAGTATTAATACGTTTGAAAAGAATGCAAAAAATATAAGCTTCTCATCTTCTCGTCTTAATGATGACGGAATTGAATATGCTGTTATTTCAACAGCTTCACTTTATGAAAAAGATAAGATTTCTGAACCGATAATAGGAGAAAACGGTGTTTATGTAATAAAAGTTACTTCAAAAACAGGTGTTGATAATATTGAGGATATTGATGTTTCTAATGATAAAAATAATGCTTTAAGAAGGCTTCTTTTCAGAGTTAACAGAGAAGCTTTTGAAGCCTTAAAAGAAGCCTCTGATGTTGTTGATAACAGACACATGTTTTTTTAAACATTATATACAATTTCATGAAAAAGAGAGATGTTTAAAAGAGCATCTTTTTTTTTGATCTGTTTTTCTGATGTTTTAATATAAAGTTACAAGTTTCAAAAGTTTTAAATTTGTTGTTTACAAGTTCACATATTATACCCAAAGTATCTGTAATATTACCTTTTTATAATGCAGAAAAAACTTTAAAAAGAAGTGTAAATTCTGTTTTAAATCAAACATTTACTGATTTTGAATTAATCTTGGTCAATAATAATTCTACTGATAAGAGTCTGAAAATTGCATCCCTGTTTGAAAAAAAAGATACTCGTGTTAAATTATTGAACGAAAAAAAACAAGGTGTTGTTTTTGCAACTCAAAAGGGCTTTAATATTTCCGATGCAGATATAATTGCAAGGGCAGATGCCGATGATGTTTGGCATAAAGATAAACTAATGCTTCAATTTAATTTTTTAACAGAAAATCCTGATATTGATGTTATCAGTTGTTGTGTTAATTATATCGGAGATATTAAGAATGACGGTATGTTGACATATGTTAATGAAACAAATCAATATTTAACACATAAAGAAATTATATTAAACCGGTTTTCGGAATTGCAAGTGATAAATCCGACATTGATGTTCAAGAAAGAAATTGCTTTAAAATATGGGCTCTACAGAGACGATGATTTTCCGGAAGACTATGAGATGTTTCTAAGATGGGCTGAAAACGGAGTTAAGTATCATAAGTTACCGGAAATTTTGCTTGATTGGTATGATTCGGAAACTCGACTGACTCGTACGGATAAACGTTATTCTTTTGAAGCATTTTATAAAATAAAATCATCATTTTTATATCGTTATTTGAAAGAGAATAATCCGTTTTTCCCGAATATTGTTGTTTGGGGCGCAGGAAAAAGAACAAAAAAACGAACGAAGTATATTAAAAATTTGGGCATTAATATTAAGTATTTTATTGATGTAGATGAGAAGAAAATCAACGATAAAGAAGTTATTTTTTATAAAAATATCCCTGATAAAGAACAAATTTATATTGTTAGTTTTGTCAATAATCGCGGGATGAGATTAGAAATTAAAGATTATTTACTTTCAAGAAATTATATTGAAGGAGAACACTTTATTATTGCTTAACTTGACATTAGACTAATACCTTAATTTTACTTGACACTTTAAGGTTCATTTTTTCAAAATCAAAATCAGTAATTAAATTTAAGCCCGGGTTTTTACCGACTTCAATACTTCCGTATTTGTCATCAATTTTTAGGGCTTTTGCTCCGTTCAAGCACGCCGATTCAATTAACTTCACAAAAGGAATTTGAGGAAAGCTTTTTGTGATCTCTTTCAGTTCGCTTAAGACAGACAGCTTTGTGTTTGAGGCATAACTGTCAGTTCCGATACATGTTTTAACACCTTTTTCATAAAATAAAGGTAAGTCGGGTAAAGTTTTTTCAATATATTGATTAGATAAAGGGCAAAAAGTCCAATAAATATTTTCTGAAAAGTTCTCTGCAAAATCTATATCTTTTTCTTTGCTGAATGTATTATGAATAAGCAGTATATTACAACTCTTTTTTAATTCTGAAAGATTAAGTTCCAAAGATGAATTCTTATCAAAAGTAAAATCAGAAAGAACAAACCCTTTTTTTAGCATTACTTCAGCAAGTTCACCGCTTTTAGATTTGATCATTTCATCTTCGCTCGAAGTTTCTTGATTATGGATTGAAATAATTTGAGCATCTTTATTATAATCAATAATCATTTTTTTTAACTTATCAGGAACTGAATAAGATGCATGCGGTACAATTGCACCTTGTAAATTATTTTCTTTCAGTTTTAAATGATTTCTTTCAGCAGTTGAAAATGTTTCAGTTGCAGTTGTATTACTTGTTGTAAAAGTTTCAACAAAAGTATAATAATATATGTTACTGTTTTTTTTTAATTCAAAACTGTCATCTGTATTTGAAATATCTCCCACGGCAACAATACCGTTAATTCGCATTTCTCTGTCTGCTTTGTGAATTTTATCATGCATATCTTCAGGGAAATTTCTTTTAGAAACGATTTCATCAATAAAACCGGGCAAACCTTTCACAGTTTCACTTTTTATCATTCCTTTCATATGAGAAAGTTCCAGATGGCAATGTGCATTAATAAACCCCGGAACAATAACGCCGTTATAATATTTGAGAGATTCTTGTTCTTTTATTTTTCCTTTAGTATCAATAATATTAATTATCTTTCCTTTATCATCAATTTCAATAATAGCTTTCTTAAGTATGCTTTTGCCTGTATAGATAAATGCCGCAGATATTCTTTTCATCAGTATAGTATTTATATTTAAGGAAGATTGATCATTTTATAATCTTTAATCAAATTATAAAATTTTGTTTGGTAATTATTTTCTTGAGAAAATATCCTGAAAGAAATAATAAACAGCAATGCAAGTAAAATTATAATCATTTATAGATAACAGGCTGTTTGAAAAGCTTTTCTATATATTTAATAATTGATGTTTTGCAATAGCAAATTCAATATTCAACTCTAAGCTGTTCCTATACACAGGTTTTGTCATAAAACCGTATGTATTATTTAATACAGCTCTTTTTACCGTACTTACATCACTGACGCCGGATATATATATGATTGGGATATTATATTTTTCAAAAATAATTTTTGCTGTATCAACACCGTCAATTTCACCTTCAAGATGTATGTCCATTAAGATTAAATCAGGTTTGTTATCTTCCATATGTGCAAGAGCAGCTTCACCGGAAGCAAATGTTCCGGAATGAGGATATCCTAATTCTTCTAAAAACATTTCAAAGACAGTACATAACATACTGTCATCTTCTACAATCAATATTTTTGCTTTACTCATTTATGTGCAGATTATCAAAACGTAAATTTAAAAAAAAAAAATGATTTTGAATAAATTATCAATTAAATGTAGTAGTATCTTGTTTTAATTTTATCTTAGATCAACTATTTCAAGGTCTTCCGGATACCTTGATTTATCAAGTGTAAATAGTTTTTCAGTTATTTTTACATCCGGTTTATATTCTACAACATTAATTGTGTAATTAATACCGTTTTTACTGAAAGTTTCTATTGAATAAATTTGATCTTTGCCGGGATTAATTTTTAATCTTATTTTTGAATATGGGCTGTTTTCTTCCAATTCAGGGAAAAGATCTATAACATCATGCAATATATTATCAATTTTTTCTTGGCCTATTAAAAGATATTTGTATCCTGTTTCGTATATCGTAAATAACTTTGCAGGATTAAATATTGATTCATCATTGGGTCCGGGTTCTGTAATTGTTATTTCTTCAGCATCTTTCATATATGTCCATACGGTTATTCCGTCAGAAAAAATTTCAATACCCGGAATGATAATTTTATATTTTTTACCGCTTAAAAAAGCATAACCTTTAAAATTATCTTTTTCTTCTGTTTGTTTATTTTCTATTGTGTAATTAAACTTAATTCTTAAACTTTTAAAAGATTTTGTTTTTGCAGAAACAGCATCTAATATTTTTTTTGCTTCAGGATCTTTTGAAAGTTCTATTTGTGCATAAGAATAGGATATAAATACAGATAAGAAAATAATTATGATTGTTATTCTTTTCATAGTATGTGATTTATTATAAAAGTAAACAAAAAATATACCGTAATATAATTTCTTATTTAAACGAAAATTTATCGAACTTCATTGTTACGGAAGTGAACTTAATATATTCTCAAGTGAATATTCATCCACGACATATACATCTCTTGCTTTACTTCCTTTTGGCGGGCCGATTATGCCGGCTGCTTCTAATTGGTCAACAATTCTTCCTGCCCTGTTATATCCTATTGAAAGTTTACGTTGTATCAAAGAGGTTGAA
>JAUVIG010000561.1 GCA_030592825.1 Chlorobiota bacterium
GAAACATCAAACGGATACTTATATGCTGCCACATGGGATTTCGACAATTATCTTGAAAACGGAGTTTACCGCTCAACTGACGGCGGAGATATCTGGGAATTCATTGATATAGCTGATGATGGTTTTACTTCTTTAGCAGTGAATTCTAATGATGAAATATTTGCTTCTTCTTATTACGAAGGTTTATTCAAATCTTCCGACTATGGTGATACTTGGGATTTTCTGCCTGTTAACACAATTGAAGATATATTCATAGATTCAAAGGATGTTATTTACACAGCATCAGATAATACGGGCATACATCGTTCATATGATAACGGAGAAACATGGGAAGATATCAGTTCCGGTTTGGGAACGGTTGCCCATCAATTTGCTCCGGCTCCCGACGGTCATTTATATTGTCGAGGAGGTTACAGCTTATTTCGAACAACAGATATTGTGCTTGATACCGGAAAAAATATTCCCGAAGAAATCTCCGTTTATCCTAATCCCTCAAAAGGATATATCATTATTGAAACAACCGAGCTGCCATTTTATTTATCTGTTACTGATCTGACAGGGAAAGAAATCTACAATACGTCAATTTCGAGTTTCAAGGCTCAAATTGATCTGTCAAACCATTCAAATGGCATTTATTTTATTAAATTAAAAAACGAAACACAATTAATCACTAAAAAAATAATCCTTTCACGATAATCAAATCCATATAAAATGAGAAGAAAATTACAATTATTTAGTTTTGCTATAGCAGTATTAGGTTTTAATGTTGCAACAGCACAAGAATTGGGCAGTTTGCCCGAAATAACACCGGAAATACAAGCGGAAATAGATGCAATTCCCGATTTAGTTTTAACACCGGAATCTGAAAGCAAAAGTTTGCCGCTTGCAGTCGATAATTCCGAACTGAAATATATGCGTCCGATATTTCGGCAAGAAGGCGGTTCATGCGGCCAAGCAAGCGGTGTTGGCTATGTATATACTTATGAAATGAACAGGCTGAGAAATACACCCGCTCGTAATATTCTTACCGGAGATACAATAAAAGAAAACTGTTACACATACAATTATACTTATAATTATTTTAATGGTGGTGACGGTGGACAAGGTTCTTTTCCTTATTCCGGATGGAAAATTATTAAAAATACCGGTTGTCCTAACTTAATTCAATGGGATACTGAAAATCATAACATGTTTCTGAATTTTAAAAAATGGATTGACGGTTATAACGAATATTATTCATTTATTAATAACCGAGTAACAGATTATTACTCAATTTCCATACCCGATACAACAAGTGACTGGTTGGATATTCTTAAACATTGGATTGCCGATCACGGAGATTCAAGCGACATAGGCGGTTTAACAACTATTTTTGTAAGGAACCAAGGCTGGCAACTGGGAACTTTGCCGAGTGAAAACGGTATAAACGGAGAAGAGGGGGGCAAATCTTATATTCACAGTTTTGGAGATCAAGGTTTTCATCATGCCATGACTATAACAGGCTATAATGATACCTTAAAATGCATTGATATAAATAACGACGGGCAATATACAGATAACATTGACATTGCCGGTGCTTTTGATGCCTACGGAAACCCGATTCAAGACGGAAAAATTGATTTAAGGGACAGGGAAACGGGAGCTTTGAAAATCGCAAACAGCAGCGGTCCTGATTGGCTAATACCATATGTTGATAATGGATTTATTTGGATGCCCTACTGTTCTTTTTGGACACATACCGAAGAAGACGGATGGTTTTTAGGAGCAAATTATATAATGGTAATAAATGTTGAACAAAATTATGAGCCGCAAATCATGGGTAAACTGACGGTTAGTTATCCGCATCGTCTAAATGTTACTTATAACTCTATATATAAAGGTTTTCATATAGGAGAAACAGAATTTACCAATGGCATGTCAGGAAATAACTATATTGATATTGAGCCTCTTTCTCAAGCATCTGATTATCTACCCATGGACGGATTCCAAGAAACCATAGACGTAGGTTTTGATATATCACCTTTATTAAGCGAACAAGAACCGGGTAAATATTTTGTTAAGGCTTATGAACTGGAAATAGGGGGAAACCAAGGTGCAGGAGAAATACAATCATTCTCAATTATTGATTACAGGTTCGGAGAAGAATTTGAAATATACAGCACAGAAACCCCTGTGGCTTTTATAGATGATAATTGGGTATATGTTACTTTGGAATACGATTTATTAGAAACAGAAATAAATTCAGATTTATCTATTTTTTCAAACCGAGTATCCCGTTTTGAAACAAATATAAATTCAAATTCTGTGCTGTCTATAGATGATGATTGTAAAATTGACTTTTACGGAGGTAGTATAATAACAGAAACGGAATCAAATTTTGAACTAAACAGTCAACTTACAATTAATCAACAAACAACTGACCATGTAAATTTCACGGGAAATTTTATAATGAACAATAACAGCTCATTAGTTATAAATTGTAATAATCTTAATCTGATAAACTCCGTGCAAGATCCTGCTTTAGGTTTTTTATGTAAATCCGGTTCACAATTTATTCAAGATGAAAATACTGTTGTTACTGTAGAAAACGGCAGTACCTTATACTTAAAAAACGGCAGTAATTACAAAATAAAAAACGGAGCACAACTGATAATTGCTCCCGGAGCAAATTTAAAAATAGATGCTTGTGCCGAAATATCAATTGAAGGAACCGGTAAATTAATTACACAAGACGGAGTTACACTTGAAATTGAAGACGGAGCA
>JAUVIG010000321.1 GCA_030592825.1 Chlorobiota bacterium
TGCCTGAAAGAATATTTACATTAATTAAAGTATTATCATACACCATATCTTTTTGAAATTAATGATTATAAACCGTTCTTTGTTTTCAAATTTTTATAATAAAAACATAAACAATTTACACACTTGAATTACGGAGACAAAAATTGACAAAACATTAGACTGTAAAGGGCTTTCGTGTCCTATGCCAATGATGAAATTAGCCAAAACAATGAAAGGTATGAAATCGGGAGAAGTACTTGAAATGTTAGGAACTGATCCGGGAACAAAATCAGATGTACCAAATTGGTGTGAAAAATCCGGAAATACTCTTCTTGGGCAAAACGAATTAGAAGGAGGAGTCAGTCGTTTTGTATTACAAAAAAAATAAAAATAATATTATGGCAGAAGATTCAAATAAAAACAAAAGCGTATTAAGCGAACTGTTTCAAACCTTTTTCGCAAAACACTGGCCTGTCTGGGTTGGAGGAATTATACTCGGTTTACTTAATGTATTCCTTTTTATGATTAAAAGCCCTTGGGGAGGAAGCGGAGGATATAATAATTGGGGCGAAAATATTTATCAAGCAATAGGATTTCTTGGTTTGGAAAATGTTACACCAACAAAAACCAGTTTATACGGAATGCTCAATATTTTAATAATTCTCGGAGCTTTTGCCGGAGCACTTTTATCAAAAGAATTTGCTTTAAGAATTCCGCCAATTGGTGAGTTAATTAAAGGTTTTATCGGCGGAGGCTTGATGGCTATAGGAGCAACAATGGGTATCGGATGTACAATCGGTGGTTTCTTTAGTGGTGTTCCTGCTCTTTCGGGAGGAGCTATATTTTTAACCATCGGTCTTTTCTTGGGAACCTTGGTTGCATTAAAATATCTGTCTTGGGAAATAGACAAATTTCCCGGTTTCAGTATGGGTAAAAACAGAACATTATTGGCTGCATCTGAAAAAACCGGCGGATGGCAAAAATGGTTAGGTTGGTTTATACTGATTATTGTTTTTGTTATGGCTTATATTTATTTTGGAAATGATAATAAAGTTATGTCATGGTTTATAATGATCGGTCTGATGATGGGATTAATCAGTCAGCGTTCAAGATTCTGTATTGTTGCATCATTCAGAGACCCTTTTTTGACAGGAAAATCTTCAAGTACTGTTGGAATAATAGCAGGATTAATAATCGGACTTGTAGGATTTACAGCAATTAAAATATTCGGTATTGGTGCCGGCGATATATCTATACGTGCAAGGGAAATGACTTGGGTATTTCCGCATTTCTGGCTTAGAGCACCAATCGGAGGTTTTATTTTCGGACTTGGAATGACAATAGCCGGAGGTTGTGCAATCGGAGCATTATGGAGATTCGGAGAAGGACAAGTAAAATTATGGGCAGCTGTGCTTGCGTTTTTACTTATCTCACCGGTATCTAAAAAATATATTGTTCCCGGATTTGTAGATATGTTACCGCATGATTTACGATATAAAAATTTTATGCCTGACTATATCGGCTATACATGGTCTGTCGTCATTGTTCTGGCAATACTGTTTTTATGGTATCTTTTCGTTAAATGGAATGAAAGAACAGGAAAATTTAGTGCTTATTAATTAATAATGAATTTACTAATTTATAAAAAATGAAAAAAAGTTTTTATTTACTTGTAATATTTACTGTATCAATGCTTTTTGCCTGTACAGGAATTTATGAAAACGGTAAAGAGATGGCTGCTGAAGCCAAAACTGTAATTAATGAGATTTCTGTTGAAGATTTAAAAACAAAATTAGAAAGTGAAGAACCGTTTCTTTTATTAGATGTTCGCATGCTTTCTGAATTTGAAAAAGGCTATATCAATGAGGATTTTGATTACAGCATGTTTTTGGAGCCTGTTAATTTACCTCGTGGTATCCTTGAGTTTCAAATAGCAAGTGAAGGGTTTTGGGAAGATTATGCTGAAGAAATGCCTGATAAAGATTCAACCGAAATTATTATTTATTGCAAAAGCGGTGCACGCGGAATTCTCTCCGCAAAAACATTACTTATACTCGGTTATAAAAATGTGAAAAATCTTACAGGCGGTTGGAAAGCATGGAATTCTGACCCGAATGCTCCGGTTAAAAAAGAAGAAGACTCGGGTTGCGGCGGATAATGTAAGATAAAAGAATAAATTTGAACATAAAAAATCACGAACCAACAGGACAGACAGATAAATATATCGTCTTATTTATTTTAAAATTTAAATTATGAAAAACAATAAAGTTAATTACTTCTTTTCAATAATAAAAAGTTCAGTAATACTGTTTGTATTAATATTTATTGCCGGATGCACAAATGACATCCAACATGAGACTCTTGATGATATGGTAACTAATGCCAAATCTAAAGTTAAGACAATTACTGTTAAAGATTATAAAGCAATATCAGAGCAAGGCGGAAACTATGAAATCATAGATTGTCGTCAGGAAAATGATTATATAAAAGGACATATTCCGGGTGCAATAAATATTCCGCGAGGGCTTCTTGAATTTTCGGATAAAATATCTAACAGAAGAATAAAAATATTTATTTATAATTATGATGACGGTTGCAGTGCTTTATGTGCTGAAACACTGTTAAAGCTGAAATACAAAGATGTTAAGATGATAGAAAACGGTTGGAAAGGATGGTCAAAAACTTACCCCGAAATATTTGAAGCAGTTATAGAAACAGAAGCTGAAACACCTGAAAAAGAACCAAGCCCAAAAGAAGAAGAAGATAGTGACGGATGCGGTTAATAAGAGCAGTTATTGTAAAATAAAAATATATTAAAAGTAAAATTAACAAAACTAAAATAATTAAATTGTATCATGGAAGAAAATAAAAAAATGTGTATGGCTCTTTTCTCCGGAAGCCTTGATAAATTAACCGGTGCAGGAGTAGTAATAAGCGGAGCAGCAGCCGATGATATGGATGTTGAAGTTTTTATTTTGCTGCAAGCAGCTCGTTCATTCAAAAAAGAAATCGGAGACAATTACGAAAAATTGCCAATGAGCGAAAATCTTGATTTAAAAGAAGATTTTATTGCATCATTGAAGCAACTGAATGTAAGTACTTGGGTAGAATTTTTCGAGATGGCAAAGGAATTAACAAATGTAAAAATTCATGTATGCAGTTTAGCCGGGAAAATGTGGGGCGGTGAAAAAATTGATGATTTTATTGACCTTGTTGATGATATTTGCGGTATAGGTGAATATATTGACGCTGCAGCAGAAGCTGATATACACTTATTCATTTAATTGTTTTAAAAATAATTATTTTTGTTAATTTTGATGACATAATTATTTTTAAACAATTTAATATGGATACAAATATTGAAGGACAAATTAAAAATTTGCAAGAGCAAATTGATGATTTAAAAAAGAAAGTTACAGGTGTTGAAAATACGCATAAAGACCAACTTTCGCTGGTAGTTATGTCAGGAGAACTCGACAGGGTTCTTGCATCAATGATTATTGCCGTAGGTGCGGCTGCTATGGATACAAAAGTGAAAATGTTTTTTACTTTTTGGGCAAGCGCATCACTTCGTGATAAAAAGAAAAAAGGAAAAGGCAAAGATTTCATGTCAAAAATGTTCGGAATGATGTTGCCGAAAGGCAGAAACAAACTGAAACTCTCAAAAATGAACATGGCAGGTATGGGACCGTTAATGATTAAATCATTAATGAAAAAACAAAATGTTATGTCAATAGATGAAATGTTTAAACAAGCAGGTGAACTTGGCGTAGAAATTAATATCTGTGAAATGTCGATGAATTTGATGGGATTCAAAAAAGACGAAATGATTGATTATCCTAAACTTGATTATGCCGGTGTTGCAACATTTCTTGCTGATGCAGGTGAAAGCAGAATTCAATTATTTATCTGACAATTTTATGATTTCAACAATTAAACAATCTTATAATTAAACAATTAGAATTATGACACAAGAAGAATTAAATGCATTAGAAATTGCAAAATCAGTAGATGCACGCGGAACTGCATGCCCCGGACCACTTTTGGAAGCAAAAAAAGCAATCGGAACAATAAATTCAGGAGATATTATGGAAATAATGTCTGCTGATGAAGGAACAAAAAAAGATATTCCGAAATGGGCAAATAAAAAAGGACATGAATATCTCGGTACTGTCGAAGAATCAGGATTTTTTAAAATTTACATGAAGAAAAAATAATACAGATTTTTTGATTATTCAAAAAAAACGACTTTGTCGGGAATTTTAAATATTGTTTTCATTGCTGCATTGCATTGCCTGCTTGCAGGTTGTTTTTAGCAATGTAGCAATGAAACAATGAAACAATGTAAATCACTACTTTATAATAAACAAAATGGAGAAAGACACAAAAAATGCTTCTAAAATTCTTGTTTTCTCAACCGAAAAAATTTCAGACCCGGCAATAGATCTCGCCGGACTTCTAAAAAAACATTATCCTGCAACGGTTTATACAATAAATATTCCTTGTTCGAGTGCAATTAAACCGAGATGGATATTACATGCTTTTGAAAAAGGTTTCGGAGGAGTTTTTATTGCAGCTGACGGAACCGACTGCCCGTATAGCGAAAGCTGTACGGAAAATACCGGAAAACTTGTAGCACACACACACAATCTGATGAAAGAGAAAGGAATAGACCCGGCAAGATTAAAAATGGCGGCAGTTTGTTCGGTTTGTGCTGACCCTTTTGTAAAGCATATGAAAACATTTACACTTAA
>JAUVIG010000586.1 GCA_030592825.1 Chlorobiota bacterium
AGGTGATATTAAGATTCCTGTTATTGTAAGACTTCAGGGAACAAATGCAAAAGAAGGTGCAGACTTGATAAATAATTCAGGTTTAAAAGTACATTCTGCCGGTACTTTGCAAGAAGCAGCTAACCTTGTGGAAAAGTTAGTATAATATTCCGTATCTTATGCTATTACTGAAAATTATGAACAAACCCAAAAAAACCAGAAGGGCTATGCTGTCTGTAATACTGAAATAAATTACTGACAAGTCAGTGAGAATAGTTCAGCACAAGTTTTTGTTATTTATATTTATAAGTTGTTTCTGTTTCATTGTTTCATTACAAATGTAAAAAAATATTAAATTATGTAATAATTGATATTTTATTTACGTTTGCATTTTGTTATTAATAAATTAAAATAAAGTAGATGTTAAAGAATTTGTTATTGATTACATTTATTGTAATTAGTTTTGCAGGTAGAGTATATAGTCAAAGTTCAACTTCAATCGGACAAGAGTTGAATGCCATAACAACAGGTGTTCCTTTTTTGACAATAGCTCCTGATGCCCGCTCGGGTGCCATGGGTGATGTAGGTGTTGCATCTTCCCCCGATGCCAATTCAATTCATTGGAATGCGGCAAAATATGCATTTATTGAAGAAGATATATCATTGAATCTTTCGTATATTCCTTGGTTAAGAAATTTAGTAAAAGATATAAACTTTCAAAATATGTCAGGTTCATATCGTTTAAATAAAAACCAGACAATTGCTGCATCACTGATGTATTTTTCTTTGGGAAATATTACTTTTACAAATATTTCCGGTCAAAAGATCATGGATTTTAAACCAAATGAGTTTTCTTTTGATCTTGCTTATGCTTTAAAATTATCTCAAAATTTTTCAGGAGGTATTACCTTCAGATATATTCATTCGAATTTAACAGGAAGAGTTCCGACAGCAGATTCAGGAACTCCTACAAAACCCGGAAATGCTGTTGCAGGTGATCTCTCTTTTTTCTATACAAAAGAAATGCAATTGGAAAATAAAACAGGAAGATTTAATCTTGGTGTAAATATTTCAAACCTCGGAAGTAAGATTTCATACAGCAATGATTCATATTATGATGATTTTTTGCCTGCAAATTTAAGAATTGGAGCAGCATATAAATTGGAATTGGATGAATATAATTCAATTACTGCCTTATTTGATATAAATAAATTATTAGTTCCTACACCACCTTTTTACGGACCTGATACAACTACAACAGGAGAACTTGTAGAGCACGGACTTCCTGATGATGTTTCTACACCTGTCGGGATATTTCAATCGTTTTATGATGCCCCGGGAGGTTTTAAAGAAGAGATGCATGAGTTGATGTATTCTGTGGGACTTGAATATTGGTATGTAAATCAATTTGCAATAAGAGCAGGTTATTTTGATGAACACGGAACAAAAGGTAACAGGAAGTTTTTTACAATGGGAATAGGTGTAAAACTAAATGTATTAAGTTTTGATTTTGCCTATGTTGTACCTACGGCAGGTCGTCAAAATCCTCTTGCAAATACACTTCGGTTTACTCTCGGAATAAATATTGCTAATTTAGGTGAATAAACAAATATTTTAATAAATTATTTTAGTGTGAAAGAAGTTGTCATTTTGAGACAGCTTCTTTTTTTTCTGCCTAAAAAATATCTTTTGTCTTGTTTTATTATTAATTCGGAAAATAATCACTGAATTTTATCAAAAATATTTGCAGTATATTAAAAAAAGTTGTATTTTTTCAAAATATAAAAACATTTTAAATTTTTTTTATGAAAAATTCATACTATTACAAAATCGTTATCCTTTTTATTATTTCAATTTTGATAATAAATAAAGGAGAATCTCAAGTTTTGATTAATTCAACCGGCGGAACACCGGATGGTTCAGCAATGTTGGAGATACAATCCGATTCAAAAGGATTGCTTATACCGAGAATGACAACTTCTGACAGAGAAAAAATTGACAATGGAACCGGTAACCCTGCTGAAGGATTACTCGTTTTTGATACAGATGAGGAAGCCTTTTTTATTTTCGGAAACGGCAAATGGACTGATTTATCTATGTCGGCAGAAATTTGGGAGCAAAATGCTACAGATGTTTATTTATCTGATTCTACTAAAAACGTCGGAATAGGGACAACAACACCAAGGGGGAAATTTATTGTAAAAGCAGATGCTTCACAAGCTGACGATGATGCTCTTTTTGAGATACAAGATAAAGACGGTTTCCCAATATTTGTAGTAACATCCGAAGGAGCAAGAGTATATGTAAAAGACTTTACAACAACAAAAGGACGTTCCGGCGGCTTTGCCGTAGGCAGATACGGAACAGCAAAAGAAATGCCGGACGAAACCTATTTAATGGTAACTCCGGACAGCACCAGAGTATATTCACGAAGATCCGGACGTTCCGGTGGCTTTGCCGTAGGCAGATACGGAACAGCGAAAGGAGAAGACAGCATATTTTTTTACACCAACCTTGACAAAACAAGAATTACTACATTCGATACCGATCTGAAAGG
>JAUVIG010000138.1 GCA_030592825.1 Chlorobiota bacterium
TCCCGATTATCTTATTTTTTGTTCCGTAAACCTTTTCTTCTTTACGAGCATAAATAAGCGATTTATTCATAATATCGGCAACCAAAGTTGCAATTGGTAAAGCTGTGTATGGTATGCCTGTAATATAATCAAATTCCAAATGCTTAATTTTTTCAACCAGCAAATCTGCTACACCGTCAAGTATTTCAGGATAGGAAATCATATCTCGCAAATCAAAATAAAAGGGAGATTTATAACCACTTTTTAAAGTAAACTTACCGAATTTTATTGCTTCAATATCATGAAGTTTTAGGATAAATAAGTCTTTTGTCATTTTAAAAAAATATTTGTTTAATTGTTTAATTGTTTATTTGCTTATTTGCTTATTCGTTTATATTTTAAAAGTAACATTGTTGCATTGCTCTATTATTTCATTGTTAAAATTAGCAATGTAATAATGTTTTGTTTCTTTATCATAAAAATCATAATAAATCAGCGTCATATCAGTCATACTTCAATTTCCCGTTCACAAAAGTCATAACTACATCACCTTTTCCGGTGATTCCTTCATAAGGAGAATATTTTGCTTTTGTATTAAAATTTTCAGCCTCAATTTTCCAAGGTTTATTCAAATCTATAACTGTAAGGTCTGCAAAAAAGCCTTCTTCAATTCTTCCTCTGTTCTTAACTTTAAAAATTTCAGAACTGTTTAAAGATGTTAATTCAACTAATTTTTCAAGCGTAAAACTTCCTTTGTTAACTTCGTTAAGTAACAAAGGCAAGGAAGTTTCTAAACCCGGAAATCCGGAAGGAGCTTCATTATACGGTTTTAATTTCTCACTTAATTGATGCGGTGCATGATCTGTACCTATGGTATCGACAGTTCCCTCATTAATCCCTTTCATAATTCTTTCATTATCTCTTTTTGTTCTTAACGGAGGATTAACTTTTCCTAAATTACCCGCTGTTTCAAGTATATCTTCGTTTATTAATAAATGATGCGGTGATGTTTCGCAATAGACATTACATTTATCTTTGTTTGCTTTTATAATATCAATTTCTTCAGCTGTTGACGTGTGTGCTAAATATAATTTGTTCCCAATTTCAGTAGCCAATTCGATCAATAACTCTGTGCCCTTTACGGAACATTCTCTGTTCCTCATAAAGTTATGATCTTTAACAGTCGGATTTTTTATTTTTGCAGAATATTCCTCTACGCATTTTTGAAGTTCTGTATGTACAATTACAGGTAAATCATATTTCAAAGAGATATCAAAAACTTTTTTAATGACCTCAATATCATCAACATATTCATTTGAATTTGAACCGGCGAGAAACAACTTTAATGCAGCAACATCACTTGGTTTAGTTTCGAGTATCTCAATAACATCTTGCAAATTATCCGCAGTTGCAGCTATATTAAACATATAATTAACTTTAGCCGCTTTTGCTTTTTCCCTTTTTAAATTGAGATATTCCAAATTTATTGTAGGCGGCCGGGTATTAGGCATATCAAAAACCATTGTAGTTCCGCCTCTTAACGCAGCATTTGAAGCACTTGTCCAATCTTCTTTATCAGATTGTTTTAAATCTCTGATATGTGTATGAGGATCTATTACACCCGGAATTACAATTAAATTATTAATATCAATTTCTTTATCAGCATCAGGAATATTATTCCCAATATAAGAAATAATATCGTTTTCAATTAATAAATATTGTGTTTTGTTATTTATGTTGCAATTTTTTAACAGTGTTTTCATTAGGATGCTGATTAACGCTGATTTTTATGATTAAAATGTTTTATTAGATTCTGATTAACACTGATTTTTATAATTAATTCCTATAACCATCATCGACTGAAAACTGCTGACTGCCTATAGTATCTTCATAACGGCTTTATTTATCCTCTTAACAATACTCGGTCCTTCATAAATAAAACCTGTATAAACTTGAACAAGTGTTGCACCTGCTTCTAACTTCTCAACAGCATCATCAGCATTCATAATTCCGCCTACTCCGATTATCGGAAGTTTACCTTCGGTTTTTTCTGAAATGTATTTTATAATTTCCGTTGCTCTGTCTTTTAAAGGTTTACCGCTTAAACCACCATCCCCAATTTTTTTAATATAATTTTCGGAATATGACAAGCCTTTTCTTACAGTTGTCGTATTTACTGCAACAATTCCGTCAAGTTTTGTTTGTTTAATTATTTCAAGAGTTTCGTCAATTTGAATAAAATTCAAATCGGGAGATATCTTTAATAAAACAGGTTTTGGTTTATCTTTTTTATAATTAATTTTTTGAATTCCTTCAAGCAATTCAAGTAAGGCATCTTTATCTTGCAGTTCGTGTAAATCACTGATATTAGGACAACTGACATTTATGGTAAAATAATCTACATAAGGATATAAATCGTTGAAACATCTGAAATAATCATGATTTGCTTTATCATTAGGAGTTAAGGTGTTTTTTCCGATATTACCGCCGATGATAATTTTTACCTTACGTTTTTTTAGTTTTGGAACAGCATTCACAAGTCCGTGATTGTTAAAGCCCATTCTGTTAATCAATGCCTTATCTTTTTTAAGTCTGAATAATCGGGGTTTAGGATTTCCTTTTTGAGTCAACGGAGTTACGGTTCCTATTTCAATAAAAGCAAAACCGAAACTGCCGAGAATATCAAAAACCTCAGCATTTTTATCAAAGCCTGCAGCGAGTCCAACCGGATTTTTAAATTTAAGTCCGAAAACTTCTTTTGTCAAATTCTTATTTTCAGACCAAAAAAAAACCCTTAAAAAGGGTTTTATAAAAGGAATATATTTTAATGCTTTAAATAAGCCGATTGATACATGATGAATAGTTTCGGGTTGAAACAGAAACAGTAAAGGTCTGATAAAAAATTTATACATATTTCTTAATTTTTGCAAATATATAAGATTTCTGCTTATAAGAAATTTGTTTTAAAACTTTGTTAAAAAAACTTTTTAACATCTAACTGACATTTCAAATATCTCATCTTAAAAATATTTAAATTTTATTATTTAGAATTAAAATATATTACAAAACATTAATTTAAACTCAAACCGACATACTCGTTCATTCACCTCTTTACCAGCAACATACAAATATGCAAATATTACAAAACTCCCATATGATAAAAATCATTGATTAAGCAATTTCCTTTTGTGAATTTTATCACAAATTCTTAAAAATAAACCAACTCTTATGGACATGACAGAAATAAGAAATGAAAGAACCCAATTACTAAATTATTTATGGGATTTTCAAAATCAAAAAGGCTATATCAGCACTTCAGATATCAGACAATTATCTGTAGAATTGGGGATTTCTTGGATCGAAGTTGAAGGTGTCATTTCTTTTTACCATTTTTTTAAACGAAAACCAACAGGGAAATATACTATTTATCTTAATAACAGTATGGTTTCTGAAATAAAAGGTTTTCAAAAAATAAAAGATGCTTTGGAGAAAGAGACTAAAGCTGTATTCGGAGGAACAGATCCTACCGGAACATTCAGCTTATTTGAAACAGCTTGTATTGGTCTGAGTGATCAAGAACCTGCTGCTTTAATTAACTTCAAACCTTTTATTAATCTTACTCCAAAAAAAATAAAAGAGATCATTGATCATTTAAAGAAGGGCGGTAAAATTGAAGAAATTGAAGATACTCCCGAAGATAACATAAGATATAAAAATGATAAAGGCGAACCCGTCATATTCCGTGATTATAAAGTTGGTGATACTGTAATAAAGTTGATCAAAAAAACACCTGAAGAAGTGATTCAGTCGATTAAAGAATCAGGTCTTTCAGGTCGTGGCGGTGCATTTTTTCCTACAGGTTTAAAATGGGAATTTGCAAAGCAATCAACAAGCATGCAAAAATATGTGATCTGTAATGCCGATGAAGGTGAACCGGGAACATTTAAAGATCGAGCAATCATGAACCAACTGCCGGGATTAATGATTGAAGGTATGATTACCGGTGCATATGCAATTGGTGCTTCAAAAGGGATTATTTACTTAAGAGCTGAATACAGATATTTAAAAAAAAAACTTGAAGATACCATCAAAAAATTCTACAACCTTGGCTTACTCGGAGAAAACATTCTCGGTAAAAATTTTGATTTTGATCTTTCAATTATGCAAGGTGCAGGAGCATATGTATGTGGAGAAGAAACATCATTGATTGAATCTTTGGAAGGGAAAAGAGGCGGGCCCAGAACTAAAATCTTCTTCCCTGTTGAAAAAGGATATTTAGATAAACCTACTATTGTAAATAATGTAGAAACGTTTAGTGCTGCTGCAAGGATCATTGAATTAGGCAGTGATTTCTTTAACAGCAAAGGAACTGAAAAAACAAAAGGTACAAAATTATTATCTATATCCGGTGACTGTAAAAAACCCGGAATTTATGAAATTGAATGGGGAATGACAATTAAGGAAATGCTTGAACTTTGTGAAGCAAAAGATACAAACTTCATTCAATTCAGCGGGCCTTCAGGAACAGTTTTAACAAAAAAAGATTTCAACCGAGAAATTTCCGGAGAAGATCTTATTTGCGGAGGTTCAGTAATGATCTTTAATTCAAAAGTTGATGTTTTTGATATTCTTACAAATTTCTCAAATTTCTTTATTAACGAATCATGCGGATTATGTACTCCCTGCAGAGCCGGAAATTACTTAATAGGTAAACGTTTAAAAAGAATCAGAAATAATGATGCTACCATGGAAGAAATTCAAGAGATCAAAGATTGGGGCAAAATTTTAAAAGATTCAAGCAGATGCGGCCTGGGAAAAACCTCTACTAATTTCATTACAGATGCAATTGAAAAATTCCCTGAATTATTCAAAAAGAAAGCTCTTAAACATAAAGAGTTTGATCTTTCATCTGCATTAAACGATTATTATGATTACGTAAAAAACAATTAAAATGGAACAAAGAATAGTAAACATAAAAATAGACGGCAAAGAATTTCAGGCAATTGAAGGACAATCATTAATTGAAGCTGCAAAAAATAACGGCTTCCATATTCCTACTTTATGTCACTTCAAGGAGATATATCCGCCACTCGGTACTTGCAGAGTTTGTACTGTAAATATTAACGGCAAACCTGATACTGCTTGTACCAGAAAAGTATTTGACGGAATGGATGTTGAAGTTAATTCACCTGAAGTTTTGGATAACAGAAAAGCAATTGTTGAAATGCTTTTTGCTGAAGGTAATCACTTCTGCCCCGGTTGTGCAAAAAGTGGTGACTGCGAATTACAGAGAATGGGTTATGAAATGGGTGTTGCTTATACTCGTTTCCCGCATCTTTTTGAAGAAAGGCCGAGAGACTTCAAATCAGACAGGATATTCATGGAACATAACCGATGTATCTTATGCAGAAGATGTGTTCATGAAGTTAAAACCCATAAAGGCGAAAATGTTTTCTATTTCCAAAACAGAGGACATAATATGCTGGTTGGTATTGATTATGAAAAAGAAAAAGAACTTACTGATGAAGAAGTAATAAGAGCAGCTGATCTTTGTCCCGTAGGAGCAATTATTGTAAAAGGAAAAACAATTGCAAAACCGTTCGGAGACAGAAAATACGATTCAGATAAGAATATAAAATGGATTGAAGGTAAAGAATTAGATATTAAAATCCCTAAAGACGGTAAGAAAAAAATCGTTGCAACAACCTCTTTGGCAGGTTGTTTCGGATGTCATATGTCATTGCTTGATATTGATCTCGGGATTCTTGATGTTCTTGAACTTGTTGAGTTTAACAAGTCTCCGTTAACTGATATAAAAAAATTCACGAAACAATGTGATATTGGTATTATTGAAGGTGGTGTTGCAAACTCTGATAACTATGAAGTATTAACAGAATTCAGAAAAAAATGTAAAGTAATTGTTGCTCTTGGTGAATGTGCTGTATGGGGAGGTATCCCGGCAATGAGAAATACAATACCGCTGAAAGATTGTTTAGAGGAAGCATATTTAAATTCGATTTCCAGCGAAAATGATGAAAATATTATTCCGTATCATGAAGATATTCCTAAACTTTTAGATAAAGTTTATTCAATTAATGATATAATTAAAATTGATTATTACATACCCGGATGTCCTCCGGATGCAGAACATATCTGGAAAGTAGTTAAAAATGTACTGTTTGGTGCAGAAGAAAAAGTTGCATATACTGAATTTAAATATGATTAAGTAGATTGAAATGAACAAAATTAGTATTACGAAAAAGCATTATCCTGGGATATTTAAAAAGATTAAGTTTTTAAATATTAACACTTGTTACTTATTTTTAATCTTATTTTCAATAATATTTTCGGGATGTCAAAATACAGAAAAGACAGAAGCATGGAACGAAAAATATGATTTTATTTATGATATAGAACCTATTGTTTTTCATTATGACCACGGAATACTTGCGGGAAGTTATCCGCAAAATCAAGAAACTACAAAAGTAGCATTTAATGATGTATGTAATTATCTCGGACATGTTTGTTTATGCGGAGCAGGAGGGTATAAAATTTCTGAATTAGCAATAAATTCATTAAAGAAACCTGATGAAACTCTTGAAAAAGGCGATTTTATTCTGATTAGCAGCAGAGACCATACAGTAAGCGATGTAGTTTCTTTTGTTCTCGGGTGCAGCAGAAGAAATAACCCTGAAAAAAATCAGTATTTTATTGATACAAAAATTGAAGCACCAAAGAGGGAATACCATTATTATATCGGTTACAGCTTGCAAGAAAAAGCAGTTCATATTATTTATCGAAAGCATTTGCTTATCGGAAACGAACTAATGGACAAATTATGGAAAGTTGAACTGGCTTATGAAGAAAATCCGGCTTCAGTAAGTCAAGCTGATTTAGAATTATATCAAAATACAATGTTCAATGTAATAAATGATGTTCTGTCAAATCAAAAAAAAGGTCTTTTTGATGTAGAATTGATTGATTATAATGAATTCCTGTTAATTCTAAAAGGAATAAAAGTCAATAATAATAAATAAAGGTCAGTCAACGGACTGAAAACTAAAAAAATTTTAAAGCTAAAATCATGAGTAAAAAAATAGTAATAGACCCGGTTACCAGAGTTGAAGGACACGGAAAAGTAACCATTCAACTTGATGATAAAGGTAACGTTAAAGATTCAAAATTTCATATTGTTGAATTCAGAGGTTTTGAAAAATTTATTCAAGGCCATCCTTATTGGCAAGCACCCTTAGTAGTACAAAGACTTTGCGGAATTTGCCCGGTAAGCCATCATTTAGCCGCAGCAAAAGCAATTGATCAAATTGTAGGAATTAATCCGGAAGATTTATCTCCGACAGCATCAAAAATCAGAAAATTATTGCATTACGGTCAAGTGTTTCAATCACACGCATTACATTTCTTTTATCTTGCGGCACCCGATCTTCTTTTTGGTGTTGATGCTCCGCCGGAGAAAAGAAATGTAGTTGCAGTTGCACAAGAACATACCGAACTTGCAAAGAAAGGTATATTAATGCGTAAATTCGGACAAGAAATAATCAAAGCAACTGCCGGTAAAAAAATTCACGGTATTGCTGCAATTCCGGGTGGTGTTCACAAAAATTTACGCCAAAACGAAATTAATTATTTCCTTGACGGAAAAGAAATTCCAAACGTTGATACTATGATTGAATGGTCAATTGAAGTAATTGATTTTATGAAAAATTATCATAAAGAACATGCTGCATGGTTAGATACATTTGCAGCACATCCTTCCGGACATTTGGGATTGGTCTCAAAGGACGGAACCGGTACACTGGAATTTTATGACGGAGAATTAAGAGCCATCGACAGTGAAGGTAATATAACTTTAAATGATATTCCTGATTTTCAATATGCCGATTATTTTAATGAAGATGTTGAACGCTGGACATATCTGAAATTTCCTTATATCAAACATCTCGGACGCGAAAATGGTTTTAACAGAGTAGGTCCCCTCGCCAGATTAAATGTCTGTAAATCTATTGACTCACCCTTTGCAGAAAAAGAAAGAAAAGAATTTAAAGCATATACAAAAGATAAGCCGAATAATATGACCATGCATACCCACTATGCTCGTTTGATTGAGACTTTGCATGTAGCTGAAAAAATGAAAGAACTTCTTAATGATGACGATATTATGGGTAATGAATTAGTAAGAGAAGGAGTCAGAAGAAATGAAGGTATCGGCGTAATCGAAGCCCCCAGAGGTACTTTGATGCACCATTATAAAGTTGACGACAGAGGTAAAATTGAGAAATGTAATCTTATTGTTTCGACTACACATAACAATGATCCGATGAATAAAGCAGTAGGTTGGGTCGCTCAAAATGTTATTGATAAACAAGAAAAAATTACTGAAGGAATGTTAAATCAAGTTGAAATAGCCATAAGAGCATACGATCCTTGTTTAAGTTGTGCAACACATTCTCTCGGTAAAATGCCTTTGGAATTGTCAATTTATAATAATGACGGAGAATTAATTGATGAAAAATTTAAATCATAAAAACACAATGATTTTCGGAATAGGAAACTCAGCTCGCCAAGATGACGGTTTGGGTTGGGCTTTTCTTGATGAAATAAAGAAAGTTGATAATTTTAAAGGTGAATTTCATTACAGATATCAACTGAATATTGAAGATGCTGAAGTTATCTCAAATGCTGAAAATGTAATATTCGTTGATTCATTTGCAGGTGATCTTAAAGAAAATTGCATGCTTGAAGAGTGCAAAATGAACGGAGAGATCACATTTACAACTCATGCATTAAATCCGGAAGCTGTTTTAGCACTCTCTAATGATATCTATAATAAGAGACCAAA
>JAUVIG010000512.1 GCA_030592825.1 Chlorobiota bacterium
ATTCTTTTAAAATCAGCCCTGAAAAACTTGAAACAGCCGCAACAATGCTGAAAGCTATGGCTCACCCTATGCGTGTTGCAATCTTAAATTTATTAAATAACGAGACAAGATTGACTGTTTCTGAAATACATACAACACTCGGTATTGAACAATCAACAACATCTCATCATCTCGGAATACTAAAAGACAAAGGTGTTTTGAAATCTGAAAGAAAAGGAAAAAATTCTTATTATTTTTTAAAAAACAAAAATCTTGAACACATTATTGAATGTTTAAATAAATGTGTCGAATGTGAATAATATAATTATTTCGACTAAAAAATTATAATATAAATTATTACAACAGAACCGCAGTATTAATCTGCGGTTTTTTTATATTTGTGAAATAATATTTGGAATTAAAACCATTATTTGTTCAGAGTTTTTAAACATTATTCATGAATAAAATCAGAGTAACAAAACAATTTAATTTTGAAGCAGCACATGCTCTTTGGAATTATGACGGTAAATGCAAAAACATACACGGACATACATATAAATTATTTGTAACAGTTATCGGAACACCCGGTAATAATGACAAAGATCCAAAACAAGGAATGGTAATTGATTTTGGTGATCTTAAAAAAATTGTTAAAACAAATATCGTTGATGTATTTGATCATGCAGTGATATTAAACAAAAAAGCTTCTTATCAAGGTTTTTCAAATGTTCCTGAAATGTTTGAGCGTTTTATTAAAACTGATTATCAACCAACCTGCGAAAACATGGTTACAAACTTTGCAGATATTGTAAAAAAGCACTTACCGGAAGATGTTGAATTGTTTTCTGTCAGATTATATGAAACAGAAACATCTTTTGCTGAATGGTTTGCTTCTGACAATAAAATTGATTAAATTTGTAAAAAAAAGAGATGCTTGCAATATATGGTATTTATGACGGGGAAAAAATAAGAATAACAGATAAAATTACTGAAAAAAAGAAATATAAAGTTGTAATAACTTTTATTGAAGAGATTAGCGAAGATGACGCAGAAGTTCGTAATTTTACATCACAAACAAACGGATTAGAATTTTGGAATGATTCAAGAGAAGATTTGTATGAAGATTATTTAAAGAAAGAGAAAAAATGAATACAGGAGATATAATACTAATTCCGTTTCCTTTTGCAGAATCAACTCAAAAAAAAGTCAGACCGGCTGTTGTGATAACTGAAACTGATGATAAATACAAAGATATAGTTGTGTCTGCTGTCAGTTCAATTGTTCCTTCCAAATTTTCAAAAAGAGAGATAGTTCTTTATCCAAACAAAACTAATAATTTAAAAGTTAAATCTTTAGTTAAAATTGACAGAATTGTTACTTTGAAGAATGAAGATAAAATTGCCGTTCTCGGTAAATTATCAACTACAGAACTTTCTGAATTCAAAGAAAAATTTCAAGATTTGGTAATGTAGTTTTTCAAACTAAACCTATTTTCAATTAATATTAACTTTTTTTAATGAATAAAAAAAAAAACTATTCCTGCTTGATGCATACGCATTGATTTTTAGAGCTTATTATGCATTTATAAAAAATCCGAGATATAACTCAAAAGGTTTAAATACTTCTGCAATTCTTGGTTTTACAAATACGCTCTATGAAATTTTAAAGAAAGAAAAACCTACACATATTGCAGTTGTTTTTGATCCGCCCCCGCCTAATTTCAGACATAAAATGTTTCCCGAATATAAGGCAAACAGAGATGCAACGCCGGAAGATATTTTAAAATCTGTTCCGCATATAAAGGACGTTATTAGGGCTTTTAATATAGCAATTTATGAAGTTGAAGGTTATGAAGCTGATGATACCATCGGCACACTTGCAAAAAAAGCAGAAAAAGCAGGTTTTACAACTTACATGATGACACCGGATAAGGATTATGGACAATTGGTTTCTGATAATATCTTTATGTACAAACCAAAAAGAGGCGGTAATGATGCAGAAATTTTGGGTAAAAAAGAAATCTGCAAAAAATACGACATTGAAAACCCGGAACAAGTAATAGATATATTAGCAATTTGGGGCGATGCATCAGATAATATACCCGGTATTCCCGGTGTAGGCGAAAAAACTTCAATGAAGTTAATTAAAAAATATAAAAGTACTGACGGTATTTATGAACACATTAACGAATTAAAAGGCAAGCAAAAAGAAAATGTTGAAAACAGCAGAGAATTAGTTAAGCTGTCAAAAGAACTTGTAACTATAGCTTTAAATGTTCCGGTTGAACTTGATGAAAACGAACTGACAAGAAATGAACCGAATTATGAGAAATTAGAAGAGTTGTTTAAAGAACTTGATTTCAGGGCTCTTTCACAAAGAATTATTCCCGGCAAAAAGCAACAAAATGTTATGCAAGGCAGTCTTTTCGGAAGTCCGGAAATCGAAATTCCCGCCACTGAAACTTTTTCCGATTTTAAAAACATTCACTCAACTGAAGATAATTATCTTCTTGTTGAAACAGTTGAAGATATTGAAAAGTTAGTCGGCAAGTTGGAAAAAACAGATGAATTTTGTTTTGATACTGAAACAACCGGCACCGATCCGCATCTTGCTGAACTTATCGGTATTGCATTTTCATATCGAAAGTTTGAGGCTTATTATGTTCCTGTTCCGAATGATAAAGAAAAAGCAAGTAAAATTATAAATGCTTTAAAACCAATTTTAGAAAATTCGGAAATTAAAAAAATCGGGCAAAATATAAAATATGACATCATTATTCTTGCAAATCATGGTATAAATGTAACCGGAAATGTTTTTGACACGATGCTTGCTCATTATATTCTTGAACCGGCAAAGAGACATAATCTTAATGTTTTAGCGGAAACTTATTTAAATTACAGTCCCGTTTCAATAGAAACTCTTATCGGTAAAAAAGGTAAAAATCAACTTTCAATGAGAAGTATTGAGACAGAAAAAGTTAAAGAATATGCAGGAGAAGATGCTGATATAACTTTACAATTAAAAGAAGTTTTGGAAAAAAAACTTGAGGAAGATACTAAATTAAAAAAACTTGC
>JAUVIG010000013.1 GCA_030592825.1 Chlorobiota bacterium
GGACTCGCAGTGCAGAAACTAAAAATTATGAAAATATATTAATAACCGACAGCAAAGATGTTGCAAAAGCATACGGCAGGGAGTTTGATAAACTTTGGGAGATAATGGAAGGAATATAAAGAATTTATGAATTACAATGTTTTTGTGCCGAGATTTACATTTTTTGAATATTCAATTCAAAAGAAACAGTTGGTAAATTTTTAATACAAAGATTTAATAGATTTTTTGTTATCTATATTCAGTTTTCAAAAAGCAGAACAGAACATACTTTTTACCGACATTTATAATAATTGTGAAGAAAAAACAATAACCTGATGATTAGTTAATC
Source organism: Chlorobiota bacterium (assembly GCA_030592825.1). GTDB lineage: Bacteria > Bacteroidota > Bacteroidia > Bacteroidales > JAADGE01 > JAADGE01. The sequence continues at coordinate 329 of JAUVIG010000013.1, forward strand.
ATACAAAACAAAGTTTATGAAGAAAATACAGAATTATAAACATACAAAAAAAGCCGGACTTATATCATTTGGAATTAGCATTATCTTAATCATTTTATTAATGCTATATTTATTTACAACTGAAAAAAATGATAATTCAATTATTATCCCGTCTTCGCTTTTGATTTTATTTTTTGCTACTATAGGAATTTCGTTTATGTTTTTTAACAAACCTGATAAATTACGAAAAAAGACAATCACAATTTTTAATATATTAAGTTTTACAATTATTGGTTTTGGAATATTATTCAAAATATTTCAATTACCCGGAGCAAGTATTTTTATTGTCTCAGGAAGTTTTATGTTGTCTTTTTTAGTCGGTCCTTTGGCATTTATAAGCAAATTTGAAAAATGGAAATATTATGCTCGCGCTTCAAAAAATGCAGTCATATTAAGCCTTTCGGATTTAATCGGGAAAATTGGATTAATTATCGGCATCTTATTCAAATTAATGCAATACCCCGGGGCAAATGTAATACTGCTCACAGGAAGTGTTTTTTTCGTTTTAAGTTATCTTATTTGGAGTCGAGAATTTCAAAAAGAAGTTGTTTTAAGAAAACGTGCCGAAGATAAATTAAAAGATACTCTTGATAAAGTCAATTATCAAAAACATGAAATTGAAGAGAAAAACGAAGAATTACATCAGCTTATTGAAGAAGTTAATACCCAAAAAGAAGAAATTGAAATTCAACGTGACCATGCCAATGAACAAAAAGAAGAAATAATTTCAAGTATAAACTACGCCAAACGCATCCAAAAAGCAGTGTTACCTTCAGAAGAGTTTATTAATGAAGTTCTGCCTGAACATTTTATACTGTTCAAACCTCGTGATATTGTAAGTGGTGATTTTTATTGGATAAAACAAATCAAAAATTTCACAATCGTTGCTGTTGCCGATTGTACAGGACATGGTGTTCCCGGAGCATTTATGAGTATGCTCGGAAGTTCATTCTTAAACGAAATTGTTACTCGCAGAAGCCTTGATAATTCAGGCGAAATGTTAAATAGATTAAGGGCAAAAATAAAAAAATCACTTAAACAAGAAGGCAAAGACGGTGAACAAAAAGACGGCATGGACATTGCATTCTACATAATTGACGATGAAACACTTGAACTACAATTCTCAGGGGCTTACAATCCGCTTTATATTATCAGAAATGAAGATTCAGGAATAAAAAATGATACGTATAAAGAGACTGAAAAAATTAAAATTTATTCCGACATTCAATCATCCAAACATTTAATTATTGAGATAAAAGCAGATCGCCAACCAATTGCCATTCACCTGATTGAAAAAGAATTTGATACTCAACATTTTCAACTTCAAAAAGGTGATTGTTTATATACATTCTCTGACGGCTATGCTGATCAATTCGGAGGAGAAAAAGGTGGCAAATTCAAAACCAAAAATTTTAAAAACCTGTTGCTCACAATATCTGAAAAACCAATGCCTGAACAAAAACAAATCCTCAATAAACATTTTGAAGATTGGCGAGGTAACATAGATCAAATTGATGATGTTATAGTTGTTGGGATAAGGATATAAAATAATTAAGACAAATTAATAAATTTTGGAAGGTGCCGGAATCAATTTATAATCTATTCATCGTAAATCCACTATCAATACTTGCAGTTATATCTGTTAGCTTAAGAATATATTGCCGAATATAAACTATGTAATTTCAAACTTAAGATTTGGAATTACATAGCTTATTCTTATCTTTGTTAAAATTTACAATATGTTTTATAAAAGACAAATAACAATAAATATTGAGAAAAGCCTGAATTCAAACCCGGTTACAGCAATACTCGGAGCAAGGCAAACAGGAAAAACAACACTTTCTAAAAAATTATTATCGGAATACAAATCGGCTCTGTATATTGATTTGGAAAAACCATCTGATAGAGTTATGCTTTCTGAACCGGAAAGATTTTTTAAAATAAATAATAATAAAATAATATGTTTGGACGAAATTCAATTATTTCCGGACATATTTCCTGTTATCAGAAGTATAATTGATGATAGTGAATATAATATTAAATTTTTAATTATAGGTTCAGCTTCTCCGGATTTGCTAAGACAATCATCGGAAAGTTTAGCAGGACGAATTGCCTATTTTGAATTATCTCCGTTTTTACTTTCCGAAATATCAGATAAAAACAGCTTAGAAAATTATTGGCAAAAAGGCGGTTTTCCCTTAAGTCTTTTAGCCGCAGATGATGAGTTAAGTAATAATTGGAGAAAGAACTTTATTCTTACTTTCCTTGAAAGAGATTTGCGTAATTTCGGTTTTAACATTCCGCCGGAAACCTTAAACAGGCTTTGGAAAATGATTGCACATCTTAACGGACAAACGCTAAATTATTCTCAATTATCTAATTCTATGGGATATAGCGACACTACTATAAGAAAATACATTGACATACTTTCCGGTACATATATGTTGAGAATATTACAACCTTTTCATATCAATATAAAAAAAAGACTTATAAAAAGTCCGAAAATATACATTAGAGATACGGGAATATTAAATACATTATTAAATATAAATAATTATAACGAATTATTTACACACCCTGTTTTCGGCAGTTCATGGGAAGTGCTGTGCATTGAAAATATTATTAATACATTCAAAAATTGGGAAGCCTTTTATTACAGAACTTCAAACGGCAACGAAATAGATTTGGTATTAACAAAAGCAAATGAAAAAATAGCAATAGAATTTAAAACATCGTTAAGTCCGTCTGTTTCAAAAGGCTTTTGGAATGCTCTTGAAGATTTAAAAACAGACAAAGCATTTATTATTGCTCCGATAAAAACAGCTTATCCATATAAAAATAATGTGTGGGTATATCCGATTAATGAATTTCTATGCCTGAAAAATCTATCAAAAAGAGTTTGATAAACTTTGGGAGTGAAGATGAAAGAAATAGTATAATATTCAAATTTAGAAAAGACTATATATATTTGTTAAACCTCTGTTTTTATTTAAAAATCATAAACTTATAATAATATCAACCGAATATAAAGGATATACATTAATATTATAATTTCGGAAACTCACAGGTTAAGAGGAGGATTTCCTTTATCAAAAAAGCAATGAAACAATTCAATAATGTAAACATATGAAACAAATTAATAAAATTGAATGGAACCCCGGAAACATGCTTTACCCTTTACCTGCTGTTATGGTAAGTTGCGGTTCTACACCTGATGAATACAACATCATTACAATTTCATGGACAGGTACTATTAACACAAATCCGCCAATGTTGTATATTTCTGTTCGTCCGGAAAGACATTCATATAATATTATTAAAAAGAATATGGAATTTGTGGTAAATCTCACAACAGACAAATTAGCTTATGCAACTGATTTCAATGGTGTAAAGTCCGGCAAAAACACGGATAAATTCAAAGAAAGCCGTTTAACTCCGATTCCTGCAAGAAAAATAAATACAGTTTTGATAGGCGAATCACCTGTTAATATCGAATGTAAAGTAAAACAAATTATTCCTCTTGGTTCACATGATATGTTTATTGCAGATGTTGTGAATGTTAATATTGATGAAAAGTTTCTTGATCCGAGAACCAATAAATTAAGATTGGATAAAGCAAATTTATTGGCATACTCTCACAGTTATTATTATATATTAGGAAAAAGAATAGGTCATTTCGGATATTCGGTCAAGAAAGATAAGTCATAATCACAGTTTAGCTAAAAAGCAAACATTTTCACTCCACCTTTTAGCGGTTGTAACCGCTCGTATGTTTGCAAAAATCACAATTATTTTTAACCTACAGCCAAAAATTCTTTTAAAATACTAATATATAAGGTTTTATTTGCAAATATTAATGGTGCCAATATATTTTTACTTTATCTTTTACATTTAATAATCATTTCTTCAGCATATTCTTTTCCCCAATCCGGATAAATTAAGTTCAACGGTATAAATGAATTATACTTTTCAATTGCTTTTTCCAATAACGGTAAAGCCTTATCCTTTCCTCCGCCAAAAAATGACGGAGTATTATATAAATTAACTCCGTGCCATAAATAACTTCTTGGATTATCAGGATTAAATTCTTTTGCTTTTTTAAACATTCCCAAGCATTTCTTATTATATTTCATACCTCTAATCATAGGATCGATATTCATTCTTGCTTGTAAAATAAATCCTTTCATTACATATATTTCAGAATTTTCCGGGTTTATTATATCAGCTTTGCCAATAAATTCTTCAGCTTTATCTATATATAAATCTTTCTTTTTATCTTCTTTTTCTTTATAACTTATTTGTACATAGCAATATGCACAATAATAAAAAGGTAACCATTGGTTTTGCATTACATCCCCGATTCTTTTAAATTGGTTTGCAGCTTGTTGTAAAGTTTCTGTTCGTTTTGCAGTATCCATTGAAAAAATAGTTTTTTCCATCAAGTTTACATATTTCTCATTTTGACCATATGAAACAATGGATGCGATAATTATTAAATTAAGAATAAATATTCTTTTCATGACACTAAAATTTAAAATTAATAAGTAGAAATAAAACATCCGATAAAAAATGAACGTACACTTGAAGGTTTTATCGGTATTCTTCCTGAACCGTCAGGAAAATAATGGTATCCAAATATATGTTCCTGTCCTAATACATTTCGTATTGAAGCATAAACAACAGTTTTTCTGCCAAATATTTTTGTCATTTTGCTAATATTGATATCTATATTATTATAATCTTCTGTATAGTCGTTATGAAATTCGTTTTCCGGTCTGCCCGGATTAAAATACGGCCTGCCGGAAGAATATAAATAACTAAAGCCCAGCATTGAATTTATTCTGCTTACCCAATGTTTATAAATAAAAGATACTTTATGTTTTGCTGCAAAAGCAGGAGTAGCAGCAATTGGAAAATCATGATAATCTCTTTCGGTATCAAGTAATGAATAAGATATCCAATAATCAGCATTAGGAATAGATTTCTTATCTCTATAGAATAATTCTATTCCCCTTGCATAACCTGTTCCTAAATTATTAAAACTATTGTCCCGATTAGCAATGTTCTTTATTAAATTATCATATTCTTTATTGAATAATTCAATTCTGAATGTCCTTTTGTTTCTCATCCATTGGTAATTGGTAATATAATGAGTTGCATTTTCGAAATTCAAAATGTTATCATAGTATAAAAAATTATTTTCAGGAGTTTGATAGAATTTACCGTACGCAAGTGATATTTGACTATTCTCACCGGTTTTATATGATAATGAAGTTCGCGGAGCAATATTATTTTTCTTCAGAAGCTCTGAGTATTCGCTCCTCATGCCTATTCGTGCAGCAAGATTGTTAGTTATGTACCAATTTGCTTCTAAGAATCCGGCAAAATATACTTCATCTATATTTCCTGTTAACAGGTCATTTTTCCCAATTATGTTACGGCCTTGAATTTCTGCACCAAAATGAAATGTTGCTTTTAATAATGTGTGATTAGTAATAATCACTTTCCCCTGAACTAATTTCTCATCCTCTGACATATTAATATCATCCCAAAAAGCATCATCTTTGTCCTTTGAATATGATGTTCCTAAAAATACAGACCATTCTTCATCATTAAAATATTTTTTGAATGACGAATTTATATACAGATTGTTATTGTCCAATGTAAATAAACTCTTCTTACTCATATCATTAACATTATCATAATTAATTGCCATATTAGTGGAAGAATGATTACAGTAAAATTTAAAAATATCTGTTTTTGAAAATTTATGTCGGAATATTAATTTCCCGCTTAGATTTTCCGGTGATTTTTTCCAGTCAGTTATTTGTGTGAAAGTGTTATAATACGGAGCCATGTTATTATATTCTCCTTTTAAATAGATTGAAGTTTTATTCCAACGATGAGCATGAAACAAATTTGTTCCGTAAGCATATAATCCTCCTCCGGTATTTGTAGAATCGGCTAAACCTCTACTTTTTAATACAAGTGTTGAAGAAAGAGCTTGACCGTATAAAGCCGAGTATCCGCCGGAGCTGAAAACAGTGCCTGAAAACATAAACGGGTCAAAACGCCCTCTTTGTTTAATATCCGGAACCGGACTGTAAAAGGGATTTTGTATTGGCATTTCATCAATAATAATTTTGCTTTCAGTTCCTGAACCTCCTCTTACAAATAATCCGGTTGATTCGCCAATCGTTTGTACACCCGGTAAAGTCTCAATTGCTCCGGTGATATCTCCCATAGCTCCTGCTGTTGTTCCAATATCTGCCGAACGCATAATTACGGTTCTCTTCTCGTCACTTGCTTCGAAAGTTCCGGCTGTGATGGTTACAGCTTCCAATTCATAAAATATTGGTTTCAAAACAAAATCTACATTTATATTATCATCCTTAATAATAATTTCTTTTTCACAAGGCTCGAATCCCATAAATGAGGCTATTATTATTTGTTTTCCTTTTTCACTGGTATTAAATAAAAACTTACCAAATTCATCTGTTGTTGTTCCGTCGAAACAACCTTGTAATGTAATATTTGCATAAATTAAAGCTTCCCCTTTCTTATTTGTAAGCTTTCCGTATATTTCGATTTCCTGACAATAAATTGAAAAGGAATAACAAACAGTTAAAAATGAAATAATAATTAATGATTTCATCTGTTTATATTTTTCAGTAATGGCTTAAAACCGTTTCAAATTTATGTGTAGTTTGCCCAAGATAAAATAAATACTTGCCGGACAAGGAAAATACTATGCTGAAATAGGAGTATTAAATGATGAAAAAAAAGTGATTGGATAAGAAAAGAACTTTTTGTAAAGCAAATAAAATTGTAACCGGATTTGTGAGAAAGGGTCGGGCAAGCAAACATGAAGATAATTTAAAGAAAGTTCGTAAAGTTATTAATATTAAACGAGCTACAGAACCGGAAGGATCTTTCGGAAAACATAAAAATCATTATTCATTGAATCGTATCAGAGCTCGCACAAAGAACACAGAACTTCTTTGGATCTTTTTCGGTATTCATACGGCTAATGCCGTTGAAATCGGAAAGAATATTAAACAAGCTGAAAACAAAGTAAAAAAACGAGCATAAAATTTTAAATAAATGATTTTGCAGGAAAGTTATGTATTATTTTGTAAAGTGTACATTACATTTATCGTTTTTCTTATAAATTTCACAATTTTATTCCTTTGAACAAAATAATCAGCCAAAATTTCAGACTGATTTTTTTAAATTTCTCATATGTCCCAAGGTAGTGCACGGGCAAAAACACAACACTCTGTATCCGTGATATTTAACCATTTAAACTGTCAAACTCAAGAGTTGGTTTTTCATTCTGAAAAGGTGCAAAGCAACTAATTCTGCAAAAATCCAATAATACAGCAGGCTTATTGTCAGCCAATTAAAAAAGTTGCTATGCACCTTTTTTTGCAAGATATTACTTTTCGGAGTGGACTCAATGTTTTTATTTTTGTTATATCAGTTTATTAATCAAGAAACCAATCTTTAAATCCAACAGGATCAAATACGGTAACAATCAATATGCTCAAAATAATAAGTAAGTATGCACCAAATTTAATGATAATATTTTTCCAAATCAATTTATAGTCTTTGATTAAACAAATGATTAATAAAATAATTTGAACAGGAAACATAAACATAGTAATTACCAATGCAAACCCAAAAATTGGTCCGAGAAATCTTACATAGTCAGGTTCCGGATCACCATAATTTGGCAAATGTCCGTTAAAGATTACTGTTCCGAAATATATGACTGTGAGTATTAGCAGAGTAATCCATGTAAAAACTTCTATCCCAAATACTGTTCGATTAATTATTTTCATATTCTGAATCTGTTAACGTTTAGTATAAGAATAGTAGCCGTCTGCGGAACTCAATTTTTTCAAGTTACAACTAAATTTTATGCGGGCTACAATGCTCATATTTACTACTGTTTCGGCTATTATTTTTATACTTTATTGGCAGCTGGTGTTATTTGTATTATCCATTTCTATAAAATACTTTCTCTTAATAAATATCCATGAATAGAACCTCGTTCAATCATGAAATCAAGAATCGGAATAATCTTGTTTTTCAATCTTATTTCTTCCTTGATTTTTTGTCTATTAATGAAAATAAATTTCCTCAAAAACTTCTCTAAGTAGTACAAAGTGTTTGATTCTAAATCGTCAAGATGTAAAGAACTGTTGTTAGATATAATTGTATGAATCCAGTCAATGCCTTCATCTTTAAAATTAGTTCCAATTGAATTCAATATTCTGGTAATCGAATATAATACAGAAGAAATATGTCCTATTTCATTTGAAGCATTGGCGTAAAACGATAAATTATCACTTTTTAAACTATGCCACTCTTCGACACCTTCACGCCACCAACGCCATGCTAATAAGTAATTTATTATGATTTCTTTCAAATGATAACCGTGAGAATTAAAGCATAATTCTTTTATTTTCGGATATAGATTATTCCAAATATGCCAAAACTGCTCATAATTCTTTTGAATATCTTCAGCACTTATTAGTTCTTCGATAAAAGAGGCTGTTTCTTCTGTGGAAGAAAAAGAATCAACAAATGGTTTAAGAAATATGTCAATTTCGCTTTTTTCTCTTTGTAAAATGAAATATGCAAATCTTTTGAAAATGTGTAGGCGTAATAAATAAATGTTAGAATCGTCATCAGAATCATCTTTATAACTTCTTCTATCTTTCAGAAGTGTTGCAGCCAATACAGGCAATGATTTCGTATAAATATCTAAGTGAATTTTATCTTTTGTATCAGAAGGAATTAATTGGTAAATTATTTCTAAATCATGAATATCAAGTAAATCAATATCTTTTAAATCAAATGGTATATCTTCAAAAGTAAAATCAGTATCTATTTTCTCTAATTCTTCTAATATTGAACTTTTAGGAATTCTCCCCCAATAACCTTTTTCTTTCCTTTTTTCAACTATAATATTTTTATAAAAAGGCTTGAGTTTTATATAGCCGAATAATATTGATTGAGCAACTTTTTGATTTATTTCCCATAATCTTGATTCGTGAATAGACTCAATAATATAATCACATATTCTTTTGTATTGACCAATAGATGTTTCATCGAAAAGAGCCAGAATCATTACCGAAATATAGTCTTCTGCCTCATCAGGGTATTCGTTTATTAATGATGGAATAGCATGAGCAGAGGCTTCAACTCCGTCACTGATTTGATAGTCGTATTCATCCGTAAAAAGGCGAGATAGTGTTGAAAGAATTATTTCTTTACAAAAATCTTTATCTTCCTTTGGCAGTTTGTCTTTATGTTCAATCATCAATTTAGAACAAGAAAATGCAGGTATGGAATAATCAAATATCCCCATTGCACTTCGTCCTGATTTCAGTTCTTCAACAAGCTGTTTTGTTTCTGATAAAGCAAGAAGAGGATTGTTGTTGTACTCCTCGTGTTTTTGATTTTTGATTTGGGACTTACCGCCTATCAAAAAATCTGACCACGTTCTTAACGAAGAATGCTTAAAGGTTTCTTCAAATTGAATATTAGCTTGTTCGCTTTGTTCTCTGAGTTCTTCTGAAAGTTCTTTTGGACTAAATTCAATTAGAAGATGTTTGTCGTCTTGTTTCGATATTTTAGGATTAAGATTTCTTCTATCCATTCTTGCCAACAATATTCCAAACGATTTCATTTTTGAAACATTGGATTTATGCTGGTCAATTATTTTATACAATTTGTCGATGAATTCTGTATTCTGTTCTTCGGAAAATCCTTTTACGCCAAAAAACTGATAATTCAAAAACAATAATTCTAAATTTGAACTTCTGTGTTTATCCTCGCATGTTTTTATCCTTTCATCTGTATATAAAATGTCTTTTATTTTATTCATTCCATATCCTATTGAATATGTAGATTTCGCTTGAAATTCATTTGTGCTTCTAATGGTATCTAAATGAAATAATTCTATTGTTTTAAATAAAATCAAAGCTAAATCATTGAATTTATCGGGGTTTGCAAGTACAACACTACAAACAATAGAAGTAAGAGAAGATGTCTTTGATTTAATAAGAATTACGAGAAGTATACTTTGAACGATTTCAGACTTTAATATTTGAGCAAATTCTAAAAGAGTCTTCTCTAATGCCATGTGCATAGATTGTAGTAAGTATGGCACAACAGGACTGCCATTACCACGATACATTCCCCATATTGCCCAACTCAAATACTGTGTTACTTCCTTTTCGTTTATATGTAATGTGATTTTTTCAACGTCTTTTTTTCCATAATCGGACTGGCTATAAGATTCAACAGCTCTATTTGTAAAATCAATGATAAAATCAAGTGTTTTATGGAAAGCTATTTGTAATAACCATTTTATTGGTGTTTGATTAGCACTAGCAGGGAAATAATCGAATTTGTGTTTGTCTGTTAAACCATAACGGCTTTCCATGCTATCTCTATCATATCCAAATCTATCATTTTTTTTCTGCTGTTTTTGCCAAAACAAGTCACACAATTGAATAACGGATAATGGAAGCGTTTTTATTAATTCTGATGCTAAGTATGGTTTCTCTAATATTTTTGAACAAAGCCCTTCGTAAGGGTCATTATGGTTAGTCCATTTATTAGCTATAACCTTATCAAAGATTTCTTTTAATTCAGATTGTAGTTCATTTGCTGAGTTGAAAATTACTTTGAGGATATTTTCTTCCGCAACATCATGTATGTAGAAGTTTTTTTCTGTTTCAGTTTTTTGTATTACGCTCAATGCTAACAAACCAGAATATCTTGTCGTTGTACCCTTTTTAGTGAAATCGCACCAGTCCTTCAAAATGGGTAAAACCAGTTTTAGATTGTTGTCGAAAAAAACGGAGTTGTGTTTGTAAATAAGGGCAATTACTTCTTCCCAACCTTTTCCTTTTGGTTTAATAACATCTATACTTTCAAACGCAGAAATGTCAGTACATGCGATTCTTAATAGGAATAAAATACGTTTTAATATTTTGAAATCGTTAGCAATGATTTCATTCTCGAAAAATTTAAAAAATGTCTCAGAGTAATCCGACAACAAAACAGAAACTAAAATCTCATCTTTCCAGAATTGTGTAATCTCACTATTTGTAAACGCTCCCTGAATAAAACTTTCTATTTCCTTACTGTTGTCAGATAAATGGTCAGACAACCACAATCTAAACGCTCTTCGAATAGGGAGTGAATTTCCTAATTCATCAAAGAATTGTTTTGTATTTGAATAATTTGAAAAACTACGAGAGACTATTTTATCCAAAGTCCATTCTTCATAAATGTCATGAGTGATGAAATACCCGTTATGGGTGTCATCATAACCAAGAATTTCGTCTTGTTTTAATTGAAACAATGCTGATTGTGGTAAATCATCTGCATTTATATAAAACCGACCAGTTTCACATCTTTGTTTAGCAATATTGATAATACACTTTTCTCTTTCAAGATGTAGGTTGTCTTTTTGAACGATATTATTTTGTATTCGCTTTTTCCAAAGCAAGTCAATAAAACCCTTAAAGTTTCCTTGTTTATCAATATTTGAATATTGCTGAACATATTCACTTAGATAAAATAGGTTTCTAAGTCTTTCTAAGAATTTTTGATTTTCGGGAAGTGAAAATTTAAATTCTTTTGATATTGATTTTAGCTCATCAGCACTAATTAAAGAAACATCATTAACGTCAAATGATAACTGATAATTCTCTTTAATGTGGAAGGTTAAATCATTAAGGTAAGCGTAGCGTGTTGTGAAGATGATATTCCAACCATTTTCTTTTAATTTTTGTATCAGAGTAGTAAGAATGTCGTTGTTAGAAATCTCTGCAAGTTTTTCTGATGAATCAATTACAAATATTTTAATAGGTTCATCTTTAAAAGCATTGAGTAACTGCGTAAATGTGAATTTATTGTCAAATTGAAATATGTCGTTAATGTGGTTAACATTAAGTTCGTTTGCTTTAAAAACGCATATTGGTGTTTTCTTGGAATTAAGATTATAAAATTCTTTGAAAATAGCGGTTTTACCGCATCCACCTTCCCCAGAAATGATTATGTTCTTTTTCTTTTGAGTATCATTTACTATTGCTTCAATTATAGAGCTTCGGTCAACTTTAATTTGTTTGTCACCGAAAGGTATTTCAGTTTGAATTGCTTGTAAAATATTTTCATTGTGTTTAAAAACTTCATCAAGCAAATCTCCTTCGTTTGGTTCAAGACTGAAAAAAATATCATACAAATAATTATTCTCTGGCAATGACAATTGCAGTTCAAAATGGCTTGGAACTCGCCACTGTATATTAATCCCTACTGCTTTGGCAGATTTCTCTATGTCTAATTGGTATTGAGGTTTTTTCTTGCTTTTAGTAGTGCTTTCTGAAAGCTCTTGATTAACGTAAAACAATAATTCATTTAGTTGGCTGTTTTTGGATTTGGCTTTCTTGATTGAATCAATAATATCGGCTTTATTGTCAGAGATTGAAGTCGTGTAGTATTTAGCTTGAAAACCATAAAATGCCCCGTCTTTTTCAATTGGTTCCGTTTCAATTCCTGTTTGATTTTTATAGCGAAAAAGACCAATTCTATTATTTAACTCTGCACAGAAAAGCAAATAAGACATTTGTTCAAATGCCCATGTCTCTCGCTTGTCATATTTTAAACTAAAAGCTTTCCAATTCATTTCTCAACTTTCTTGTCTATATTGATTGCTTGGATTTTTGTCGTTTTCACTTGCTGCCAACATTTGTGTTTACATACTTGATGTATATACGTAAGTCAAAACATTTTTATTACTGATATATCCGCATTATACAGCTTGTTTTTTATCAGAATTAAGATTCTTACTGCTAAAATTAGTATTTTATTTCAAAAATCTTAAAGGGTTTATTTTCTTTTAATTCATAATCATAACAGAATCTGTAAATATGGCGGTATAAACAAAAAAACATCAACAGCTTTTTCTACAGTTTATACCGCCACATTTACAAAAAATAATTTACTTACTTAATACTACTGTTGCCGGTACCGTTCCCTCATCATAAAGTGGTAAAAAGAAATCAGTTGTTGTTCCTTCAACTTTTATCGCATGAAAAACTCCTTCAATTATATAATCGGCATATCCGTCTGACAGTGCTTGTACAAATGCAGCACCTTGAGAGGGATTTAGATTAAGAGTAACAGGTAATGTAAGATCTACTGAAGCTCCACCGGCTATAGAAAGATCACTTGAATAGGTATCCGAATACCAGTGGGTTTCAGATTGATTACCCTCAATATAAGCAACATATTCAACCTCATCAATAATTACATTGCGAGTATCCATATTCTCAATTGTACAATTAACATCTAAATAAAATGTGTAACTTGTGGGGGTGGGAAACCCATTGACAGTATAAGTTCCGGTTATATCATTGACAGTTGTTTCCGGTTGTTCATAGAAATCTTCAAATCCTACTTCAACGGTAGCTGTTCCCGTAATATCAATAGGAAGATCAAACAGATTCAGTATAGGTTCGTCAACATGAAATGTGCCTGTAACTGCATATTCAAGTTCTTCACCTTCATCTAATATCGTTAATAATTGAATTGCTTCACTTGTCAGCAGGGTTAAGGGCAACGTAAGTTCAAGAGGAGTATCGACAAGAAGAGTCTGATTTATATCTTCCTGTTCTGTTTCTGCTGTAATTCCTTCAACAACGACTTGATAATTCACATCTGTAATAAAGGCTTCTCTTGTGTCATTATTTGTAACAAGCATATCAATTTCTAAATGTGTATATTCTCCCGGAAGTTCCAGAAGTGAATATCCTGTAACTTCAACAGTCGGTTGTTCAAAGAAATCTCCTATGTCTACTGCTGTGTTTCCTGTAATATAAAGAGGTAATACAAAATCAACGGCAGCTCCGTCAACCTTTACGGCATGAAAAGTTCCTTCTACTGTATAGTTTGCTGTACCGTCTTCAATTGCAGAAACAAGTGCAACACCTTCAGTTTCGTTTAGATTTAGGGTAACAGGCAAATTAAGAGATTCCGTACCTCCCCCGGCAATAGTAAAATCAGTTGAATAAGAATCTGAATACAGATGGGTCTCTGACTCAACACCTTCAATAATTACAAAATATTCAACTTCATCAATTGTTACACCGCGAGTATCCATGTTTTTAACAGTATTTGTAACATCAAAGTCAAATGTATATGTACTGCCGTTATCAGTATATGTTACTGATATTTCATTGACAGTTACTTCCGGTTGGTCATAGAAATCATCAAATCCTGCATCAACGGTTGCCGATCCCTCAATATCAATCGGAAGATCAAACAGTTTCAGGAACCGTTCGTCAACATGAAATGTGCCTGTAACTGAATAATCAAGTTCTTCACCTGCATCTAATTTTACTAATAATTGAATTGCATCTTTTGTTACTAAAGTTAAGGGCAGGGTAAGTTCAAGAGGAGTATCGACAAGAATAGTCTTATTTATATCTTCCTGTTCTGTTTCTGATGTAATTCCTTCAATGACAACCTGATATTCCACATCCTTAATAAGCGCTTCTCTTCTGTCATTATTTGTAACAAGCATATCAATTTCTAAATACGTATATTCACCCGGAAGTTCCAAAAGCGTATATCCTGTAACTTCAATAGTCGGTTGTTCAAATAAATCTTTTCTTCTGCACGAAGACATTATAACAGTCCCAAGTACAATTGACATAATTACTAAATACTTCATTTTCATTTTTTTCATTTTTAAGTTTTTAAATTTTTGTGTAAACGCCCACCGGCTTATTTATATTATATTTTAGTTTACATTGGCGTTTTTCGCAATTGTTTATAACGATTGGCTAAACAATGTGCGGATTAAATTCCGATAATTTTTCGGATTGCTTACAGCACAAATTTTAGCCATATTTAGTTTTTTATTAATTCAAAATTTTTGCGGGTTAGCAAAGACCCTTTGTCCTTGCGGGTTGCTGCTCTACCGTATGTTTTTTAGCTATTTGTTATGTTTAGCTATTCTTCAATTATATGTGTTGATGTACCTGATGGTGTTATAAATATATGCTTTATTTCTCCATCTTTCCCCCACCATGACGCATCATACCAGATTTCTGCACCAATAAAATGTTCCTCTTCAAGTTTAATGTCCGGTTCACTTTTCTCAATTTTGATGATTTTAATTTTTATTTTATCATTTTCAAAATCTTTCTCCTTAATTGTAGCAACAAGTTTATACCATCCGTGCAATCCTAAAATGTCTCTTGGAAATCCTACCGGTTCAAGTTCAGACCTTGTAACAGTATCTCCAATTGTAAATCTCTCAATTGGTTTTTTTATGTATTTTTCCGGGGTTTTATGAAAATCCTCAATAATGGCAATTTGACTGTCAAGTTCAATAGGCCTGTCATTTAAATGTCTGTGATATGATGTAAAAATTACATTTGACATCTCCATCGGATGATGAATACCAAGGCTGTCAAAGTAGAAATACAATTTAGATTTTCTCCAAAGCTTCCAATCATTACGAATCGTTGTTCCTAAACTCCCTAAATTTACATAATCAACAGCTTTTGATTCAATCATGTTTTTGAAATTATCTTGGCTTGTATTGTCAAGTAGGTAATCTAACCTTTGAATTGCTTCATGTATATCACACGGAATATATTTCCAATCTTTTCTTTTTTTCTTTTGGTTTTGTCCTTGTAAAGAAAAAATCATGGAAGATATTAGAAAAGTCAACAGTAATTTCTTCATTTTGTCTTTCTTATTATTAAATAAAACATTTGTGTTAACGCAACTCAAATGTTTTATTACTGATATATCCGCATTATAAAACTTGTTTTTTATCTGAATAAAAACTCTGACTGCTAAAATTAATATATTTTTTTAAAATTTCAAAAATCTTAAAGGGTTTATTTACAGAAAAGAATATAGTGTCATGTCAAGCAAAAAGTTTCGCACCAAGTTACGCTTTTTTAAAATTATAATTTCAATAATACTTTATTTTTCCTAAATTTGAAAGATTTATAAAATATCCTGTCAAAACAATTATGAACAAAAATAAAAAATTCGGAACAGCTCCGGTTTTCTTTACAGCTATTTCTACCATACTCGGTGCAATTTTATTTTTACGATTTGGGTTTGCCGTCGGTACACTCGGATTTTGGGGCGTTATTTTAATAATTCTCTTGGGACATGTCGTAACAATTCCTACAGCTTTGGCAATTTCTGAAATTGCAACTAATAAACGTGTTGAAGGTGGCGGTGAATACTTTATAATTTCACGTTCATTCGGACTGAACATTGGTGCAACCATCGGTATGGCATTGTTTATGTCGCAAGCAATCAGTGTAGCTTTTTACGTCATTGCTTTCACAGAATCATTTGAGTTTTTTTTCAATTATATGAAAGAAACTCATGATATATTTGTGCCTCGACAAGTCATCAGTGTTCCGATCATGTTTCTGTTATCTTATTTAATTCTTAAAAAAGGTGCCAATCTCGGTGTCAAAGCATTATACTTTGTAATTGCAATTCTTGGTATTTCTTTAATACTGTTCTTTATCGGAACAACAACTTATGCAGAAGAATCAAACTTTAGCTTGGCAAATGCCGAATTCCGAAATTTAGACAACTTTTTTGTCGTATTTGCCATTATTTTTCCGGCATTTACCGGTATGACTGCCGGTGTAGGTTTATCAGGAGATCTGAAAAATCCGGGAAAATCTATTCCAATCGGAACAACTGTTGCAACCATTTCCGGAATGATATTATACTTTTTTATAGCATACAAACTGGCTTCATCGGCAAGCCCTGACGATCTTGTTAATAATCAATTTGTTATGGGAGATATTGCCAAATGGGGAATGATTGTTGTACCTCTTGGTCTTGCAGCATCTACTATTTCATCAGCTTTAGGCTCTGTTATGGTTGCACCGCGAACTTTGCAGGCATTGGCAAGTGACAAATCTTTTCCTCTTTCCGGAATTAATCGTTGGTTATCTAAGGGAAGAAAAAAAGATAATGAACCGGTTAAAGCATCTCTAATTACTTGCATTATTGCAATGATGTTTGTTGCACTCGGAGATGTTAACGCTGTTGCAGAGATCATATCAATGTTCTTTATGGTTACATACGGTTCTTTAAGTTTAATCTCTTTTTTGAATCATTTCGGTTCATCTCCTTCTTACAGACCTTCTTTCAGGTCAAGATGGTATATATCCTTAATCGGATTTATTGCATCAGTTTGGATTATGTTCAAAATTAATACTCCTTATGCTGTTGCAGCAATTATTTTAATGACTTTATTATACGTATATATTAATTCATATCATAAAAACAGAAAAGGATTAGTATCCATTTTTGCAAATGCTATATTTCAGATAAACAGAAATCTTCAAGTTTTTCTGCAAAAGCAAAGCAATAAAGAAGACCATGCAGAATGGCGTCCCAGTGCTATTTGCATCTCAAAAGATTCATTTAAAAGGGATAATGCTTTTCGTTTATTAAACTGGATATCATACAAATACGGTTTCGGTACATATTTGCATCGCATTGAAGGTTATTATTCAAAAAGCACAAATAAACAATCAAAAATAGAATTACAGAAACTTATAAAAAATGTAGGTACAAATAATTATGTATATATTGATACAATAATTTCACCCTCATATACTTCGGCTATTGCACAAGCAATTCAAATTCCGGGGATTGCCGGCATGGAAAACAATATGGTTATTTTTGAATTTGACAAAAAAGAACAGGACGGATTAAAAAATATTATTGACAACTTTAAATTAGTAAATGCAGGCAACTTTGATGTTTGTATTTTGGCTTCCGACAGAAAACCTATTTATTATAAAAACGGTATTCATGTTTGGATAAGAAATGCCGATGATGAAAACGGAAATTTAATGATACTGTTAAGTTTTATAATTCTGGGGCATCCCGATTGGAAGAAAGCAAATATAAAGATTTTCGACATATGCAAAAAAGAAGAAGTTTATGATGTTCGCAGACGCATGAAAGAATTGGTTAAAAGCGGAAGATTGCCGATAACTTCTCAAAATGTTGAAATTATAATTCAAGAAGAAGATGTGTCTCCTAAAACCATAATTAATGAATATTCTTCCGATGCCGGATTAACAATCATAGGTTTCAGAGAAGAGATGTTAACACATGAAGAGAGTAAACATTTTCAAGATTATAATAATATCGGAAATATTCTGTTCGTTAATTCAAACAGTAAAAAAGCTATTGAATAGGAAAAACCGCAACTTTATTAATAAAGTTACGGTTTTGAACATATATTAATTAATTTTAATATTTAACAAATTTTTGAATTGATGTTTTTCTTCCGTCATCAATACTTATTATATAAATCCCGGCAGGTAAAGAAGAAATATTAATTGAATTTTCCCGGTTAAGATTAATTATTTTAACTTCTTTTCCGTCGATATTCGTAATCCTTGCTTCAATCACACTATTTTCGGGCAATCTGATGTTAATAATATCATATGAAGGATTCGGATATATTGCATACATATTTTCTTCATTTCCAATTTCAAATCCTGATTCATATACAACAGAGTTTTTCGATCGTACCGTTGGAGTTAAATAAACAAGATAGTCTTCAACTTCCCCGTAAGTGAACGTTTCGCAAGGAGTTGCAGAAGCATTATATTTCATGCTTACTCTCATTCTTGTATATCCTGTGCTCGGATTAGAAGGAACGGTAAAAGTACCGGTCAAAGTACCGCTGCTGCTTGAAGAACCGGCAACAACTTCTTCTCCGGCATCATCAAAATCTCCGTCACGATTATAGTCAATAAATATATGCCAGTATTCTGTATAAGACGAACTTGAGAATCCGCAACTGAAATTTATTGTATATTCGTTTCCGAAAATTAAATCAGTAGACATTGAGGTATAATCTTCATATCCGCCGTCATTTCCGGATGTGTTATTGATTGTACCAAGTTGTACCAGGTCAATCCATTCATAGCTTGAGTTATTTCCTTTTGATGCACAGTATCCGGTAGGCGGATCAGTATCTCCCCCTGATCCGGCTGAAACACTGATGTCATCAAATGCCATTCCGTCAGTTGCAATTACATAGTTATCATACTGTTGGAATTTAACTACGAAAGTGTTTGTTAGACTTAAGCCATTCACTGAAGCTAATTGATCAACATCTAAATCGAATTCACTCCAAACATTATTGGTATAACTTGCACCGTTTAAATCCAGAACTTTTACAAAAGAAGATCCTCCGTTATCAGAAAAATAAACACCGTCTGAAGAATGAGTTTCATCACTGAAATCTTTCCACCAAAAACTTAAATCAACTTGTGTTTCCCCTGTAAGATCAAGACCCATCCATGCCTCGTTTGTACAATAATTTCCATTTGTAGTAACATCCATTGTAAGATGATAACTGCCGCTGTGAGGCGTATTAGATGTGGTGAGTTGAATTCTTGAGTAACTGTTTGACCCTTGAGTTGACCAGTTGTCATCATATCCGCTTTCAAAACCTGTTGAATACGGAATAGTTGCATAATCACCGCCTGCAGAACTAATTGTAACAGTTGCATTGTCAGAATCAGTTAATCCTCCGTTATCTGTTACGGTTAAAACAGCGGTATAAGAATCGGCAGTTGAATAGATATGAGAAGGATTTGCGCTTGTACTTGTTCCTCCGTCGCCAAATTCCCAATAATAATCTGTAATAGTACCGTCACTGTCAGATGAACCGGAACTGCTGAATGAAACGGATACGCCTTCGGTTCCGCTGTACGGTCCGTTTGCTTCAGCAACGGGAGGGACATTTGCGGATCCGGTAAAACTCACCGTATAATCTTCTACTTCTCCGTATGAAAATGCTTCACAAGATGATTGCTCTCCGTTATATTTCATAGAAACTCTCATTCGGGTTGATCCTGAAGCACCGGAAGGAACAGCAATTGAACCGGTTACAGTTGTTTTACTCATACTTCCTGCATCAAATGCCAATTCACCTGAATCAGTAAAATCTCCGTCTTTATTATAATCAATCCAAATTTTCCAGTATTCGTTATAAGTTGTACTATTAAACCCCGGGGTTAAACTGATATCATACGAAGTTCCGGGTGCAAGTTCAACAGTTGTACCTGTGAAATCAGTATAATTTGCAGCACCTGAGTTATTAACAAAGGTTCCGATTTCTACACCTGCAATCCATTCATAGGTAGAATTATTCCCTTGTGAAGCACAGTATGATACACCTGTTGTAGTTGCATTTCCTGTTAATTCAGTTAAATTATAGCAATTATCAGCAGAATTATATTCATAAATTGCAAAATGATAGCTTGTTGCTAAATTTAATCCTGATATACTTACAGAACTTCCTGTTCCTCTGTATAATACATAATTTCCTGTTCCTATTTGACTTCCCGAACCGAATACAGAATTTGCTGTATAAGAGGTTTCAGAAACAGGATCTGCATTAACGGCAGAACCTTCATGTGCAACCAACATTACTGCTGTTCCGTTACCGCGAGTCCAAGAAATCGTCATTGAATTATCACCTATTGAACTTGCAGAGAAATTACTTGCTTGAGTTGAAGGAGGTGTGCAAC
>JAUVIG010000360.1 GCA_030592825.1 Chlorobiota bacterium
AGAAATAAAAAAAACCGTATCAATCGAAGCACAAATTTTGCTGATACGGTTTTTAATTAAAGGGGTTATCAATATCTAAAAATAGTAATTCAACGTGATTTTTGAAAAGGTCGGGTTTATATTTATCCTTACATCAGTTTCATCTCCTTCGTCTCTTTCATTATATTTGAAATTAAAATGTCTTATTCCGAATTCTCCGCCGAGGCTAAAATTTTCATCAAAGAAATATTCTATACCGAATCCGAATTCTCCGCCCCATATGCTTGTATTTTTTATGGCTTCTTCAAAATCTTCTTCAAAATCATTATCATCAACATCAATTTTTCCGCTGAATATTGGTTTTGAAAAATTTAAAGATAAATAAGCTTGTAAATTATTTTGTTGTTTAAAAAAGTATTTAACGCCGATATTAGGTATTAATAAATTCCCTTTAAAGTCAATTTCTTCATTATAATCTTCCCCGTCAAATTCATATTTATAATTTGCATTTAAATATTGCAAGCTTATATACGGTACAATTTTACTGTTTATTTTATAACCGAAATAGGCACTGTTTAATCCTATACCCGGAGATACACCAAATGAAAATTGACCGAAACCATTGTTTGTCATAAATATGACCGCACATAATAATAATAATAATTTAGTTTTCATAAAATCATTTTTTTAGTTGAAAATTATAAGTATTAAATCGTTTTTTTTTTAATGCCGACTTAATGGACAAGCACTAATTATTGAATAATAATATTAATCTCTTGAATCCAATGTTTATCATTTATATTTTTACACAGAAAAAATAAAATATATTTTTTATCCGGCGATTGAATATAGATCTTTGTTTTATTCGGTTTATTATGAGATTGGTTCCCTGTAGAATATTCGTTAATTGCCTTAGTTATTTCCCAATCATTAATATTTTTGTACTGTTCAATTATGTTTTTTATCTCAAGAAGTTTTTCCGATTTCATTTCTTTAACATCAGCAAAAGCTTTTGTTGTGTTTCCGGCAATAATTTCTTCAATAAATGTAATTACATTTTGCTTATCTTTTCTGTTAATATGATATGATACCTGCAAATCAGCAACAAACCATTTATGAGTGTCTTTTTTGTAATTAATATTAATATTACGAGTTTCCGAAGGAAGACCGGTAACATAATAACTTATCCAAACATCATTTTTTGAATCGACCCCAAATCCTGACTCTTTAAATGTATATATAACTCCTTCGTTTGAAAACAGTTCTTCAAGGTTTATACTCCCCTTCAAATCCTTTTCAACATTATTAAAATTTTGAGATTTAAGGTCATTCATAAATCTTTCAGACATCGGTCGTATTTCATTAACAACATTATCAGAATAGTTGAGTAATACAATGCCTGATAACATAGAGATAACAACTAATGCTGCAAGAAATTTTATATACTTTTTGTTTTGGTTTGTTAAGTACATTTTGTTTTTGTTTTACAGCAATTCTTTTTAAATTATTAAAGTTACCAAATATAAATATTTTTGAGAGGATTTCAAAGAAGAATTACAGAAGGTCGTATATAATGATAATACAGCTAATAAGTAACAATAAAATATTTCCCGTAATCAAAAAGAATGTTTTCATTATGTCGGACATAGCCTAATTGATTTGTAAGCATTTTTGTATTACCAATCATAAAACCGGGAGTATTTTCATGATGATGCCCGAATATCCAATAATCAATATCAGATTTCTCAATAAAATCAAATAGTTCAACAGCAAAAGCATCATTCAATATATCTCCTTTATATTGTTCGGGATAATTCAAAAAAGTTGGAACATGATGGCTTGCCACAACTAATTTTTCCGGATTTTCTCCGTTTACTTCATGTTTGATAAATTTCAGGCTCTCTTCATATAACATGTTATATTGAGGAACAGAAAAACGTTTTCCTTGATATTCGATTACGTGAAAATCACTCAAGCCTTTTTCAATCTGCCACTCGTAAGCCGAGCGTATCTTTGTCCATAAGGTTGAAAAAATAAATTTTACATTATCGTGTATAACAGATATATTATTTACCAAAAATACATTTTCTCTGATTTTCTCATTAATTACAGTCCCTTTTTCTGCAATATCACTGTGATAATATTCATGATTTCCCGGAATCCAATATGTATATTTATAATTATCGGAAAAAAAATCAAAAAAATCATTGTAATTATCCATTACACTAAAAGGAACAATATCGCCGGCTAATATCAAAATATCTCCTTTTATTTGCAGAGGGTTTGCTTTTAGAAATGCTTCATTTTCCGGAAATTCCAAATGCAAATCAGAACAATACTGGATTTTCATGCTAAATTTTTATTCCTCTCAAAATTATAAAACAAACAAGCTTTTCCCAAAAATAGTTTTAAAAAGTTGCCAAGTTATCAACTGAATTTTTCTGCTTCCCAGACTTATAATTTCTACATTTGGTAAATTTATTTTAAAATACTAAAATTATAACTGTAATTTATTGTTCCTGTAAATTCGGTAAAGTTACCTGTTGAATTATCTTGATTCAAGTTTCTTTTTAACACAATTAGACTTATACTGATATTATGTTTTTTCTTTATTGAATATGCTCCGTTTATTCTGAAACTGAGTATTTGGTTTTGCAAATCGCTGTTTCTAAAAGATTGATTGTAAGACACAGAAAATGTGGATTTTAAAGTTTTATCAAAAAATGATTTCCCGACACTTAATGTAGGGCCTATTGTATATGTTTTATTTTCTGAAATTTTACTAAGGTTTCCGGCTAATGAAGTTGTAATACTCAAGGTTTTCGGAATAACACTATGCATATAAGAGATATTACCGTTGTAAAAATCTGAACCACTATTTTGAATATTTGTTGCTTGTTTTTCAGCTGCTTTTTGATAATTTAAATTTATGCTTATACTTTTTCGTGTTTCCTTATCAGCCGGATCTCCGATTGAATAAAATAAATTTATCCCTGTACTTTGTGTGAGTTGTGTAAAATTTAAAGTGTCAAGATTTTCATAAGGATTGCTTTGATTGATTTCATCAAATTCTGAACGGATATAAGTATATGAACTGAAATTTGAATAGTTAACAGATAAATTCCACTTTGACGACGGCGAATAATTTGAATTAACAGAAGTTACAAGACGTTTCATTCCGGATATCTTTTCATTATCTAAATTATTTCTTTGTCCCCCTACATTTATACCTATATTCAATTTACTCTCAAAGAATTTTGCAGATGTATTAATTGTCAGGTTTTCAAAATCATTATTAAAATAATATGCTCCAAGAGTTGTATATTCAGGATCAACTCTTTCATAAGCCAATCCTAGGGAATATTTTTCCTCGGAATACATCAAACTTGATTTTAAGGCATTTTTATATATTGTTGAACTTCTGTTAGTCATCAAAAAGTCTGTTGCTTTGTAGAAGCCCGGAATACTTTCGGTATTCTTGCTGCTGTTTATATTGCGAGATAATGCACTACTTCCCCATTCAGTCGTTAATGTTATTTTTTTAAGGAAAACTTTACTTGCATTAACATTAAAAATTAGGTTTTGCATTGGAGCGACTTCAGAATTTACCGGTATAGAATCCAATGAATTAATATCATCTTTTGCAGCAAAAACTACAAAGTCAATAAAATCATTGCCTTCTCCTACCCCTGCTTTCACAGCATACCCCATTCTTTTATATGCCGGTTGTGTATTTACAGTATCCGGTTTCACGGCATTTTGGAGCTTTCCATACATAGCACTGAAACGAAAAATACCCGGTGTTAATTCAATACCGGCACCGTAGAAAGTTCTGCCGTTCATAGAATACGGAGAAAAACTCATTGATCGATATCCGAGATGTATTTTAATCCATTTATAATAAGGTGAAACTCCGTATTGATTAAAAGGCATCAACTTCATTGTTTGATATTGAAATTCCTGATTTGAATATATGCCTGAAAAGGGAATATTCCATCCGAAAACTGATAAATTTATATTGCCAGAAAGAAAATATATGTATGGATCGCGTCTTGCCTCAATACCGTTAATTCCGTATAATATTTGATTAACAGACAAACCTCCTGATAACTTAAACGGTTTATCTTTAAATCTGTCAAGAAAAGTTTCTACATTTTGTGCTTGAAGTGACAGATTTATAATTAAACTCATAACTACTGATATGTAAAAAGCTTTCTTCATAAATTAATCATTCTCAAGTTTATACTTCTTTCCTATTTTATACTTACTTTTTACATCCGCTTTTTTTGAGTTTACATTTCCCAAATTTTTCTTAAACTTAATCAAAACCTCATAACCTCCCAAATAACCGGCGATACCTGATAA
>JAUVIG010000535.1 GCA_030592825.1 Chlorobiota bacterium
ACTGAATTATGATAAACACATTTAAGTCCCGTTAGATTAATTGCTGTTGCAATTAATCTAACGGGACAAATTTGTATAAAAATAAGTTTTAAAATTGATTTTTCGGTTATTAAAAGTATCGGCTCGAATCATGTCATCCTTTGACTATCAGTTTCATATGTGATTAGTTACAGATTCAAGACAGTAAAATTAATACTGTTCCGTTAAGTACAGTATTTTTAACCGTTTATTTGTAATAGTTAAGCATATGTAGATATTACTTGTTTTCTTGCATAAAATTTAACATTTTTGAAAAAAAATATCATGAACAAAACAACTGTATTTTTTGTAAGTTTATTTCTTTTTTTAATAATAAATCCTTTGTTTGCTCAAAAGTCATCGGATTTGTATATGCCCAAAGAAATTAAACAAGCATATGATAAAGGAACTCGCTCTTTTAACGGAAAATCCGGGAAAAACTATTTTATAAATAAAGTCGATTATTCCATAAAAGCAGAATTTAATACAGAAACTCGTCTGCTTAAAGGAGAAGAAAAGATAACTTATACAAACAACAGTCCTGACAGTTTAAAATATATGTATTTTAATCTTTATCAAGATATTTTCAAAAAAGGAAATATGAGAGATTGGGATATAGGTGCTGTTGACATTCATGACGGAGTTCAAATCAGTAAGATAATTTATAATTCGGAAGAAATCGAAATAAATTCCGGTAATGTAAGCAACAGATCATCAATATTGAGAATAAAACTTCCGACGGCAATTGCACCCGATAGTGAAGCAAAAATTGAGATACATTGGAGTTTCACACTTCCCGGAACGGTTCCTGTGAGAATGGGAACATACGGAGATAAAAACTTCTTTATTGCTTTCTGGTTCCCTAAAGTTGCAGTCTATGATGATATTGTAGGTTGGAATACACACGGACATTCAGGAAATCAGGAGTTTTATAATGATTTTGGTGATTATGAAGTTGAAATAACTGTTCCGGGCGAATATAATATATGGTCAACCGGTGTTTTACAGAATTCTGAAGATTTATATACAAAAAAATACCTGAAAAGAATTGAAGAATCAAAAGAAACAGAAGATATTATACATATAATTTCTGCGGAAGACAGAGAAAAAGCAGATATTTTAAAAAAAGCAGAAAAAAATATATGGAAGTTTAAATCTGAAAACACACCTGATTTTGCTTTTGCAATCAGTAAAACATTTCTGTGGGATGCAACGAGTTTAAAATCCGGAGCCGGACGCATATCTGTAAATGCTGTTTATAAATCCGATTCAAAAGACTTTCATGAAGTTGCTGAAATAAGCCGAAATTCTATTAAATTTTTTAGTGAAGAAATTCCCGGACTTCCCTACCCTTACCCGCATTTAACAGCCTTTAACGGCGGCGGCGGTATGGAATTTCCGGGGATGATAAATGACGGTGATGCAGATTCAAGAAACGGAACATTATATGTTACATCGCATGAAATCGGTCATTCCTATTTTCCTTTTTATACCGGATTAAACGAACAAAAATATGCATGGATGGATGAAGGTTTGATAACTTTTTTTCCGCAGTTCATTATTAAAAAATATACTGATGATGAAGATTATGTATTTTTTAAAGATAACATAAGGTCTTATAATTATTATGCAGGAACCTTTAATGATGTACCTTTAATGATTGATTCAGATAATATAGGTCGATATGCATATCGTTTTCAAGCTTATGCTCGTTCAGCGATTTCATTTTATTTATTATATGAATATCTCGGCAAGGAAAAATTTTCAAAAGGATTGAGATTATTTACCAATCGTTGGAAAGGAAAACATCCGATACCTTATGATTTATTTTTTACCTTTAATGAAGTTGCAGAAGAAGATTTAGCTTGGTTCTGGAAGCCTTGGTTTTTTGAGATAGGATATGCAGATTTGGCAATCAGCAGGATAGGCTATACTGATAATATGAAAATAATTGTGAATATTGAGAATAAAACCGGTTTTCCTGTTCCTGTTAATCTGACAGCAGTATATAAAGACGGTAAAACAAAAAACTTTTCGTATGATATGAAAATATGGGCAAAAGGAAATAAAACATTTAGAATTTCAGTTCCTGACAGATATTTGGAAAAAGTAATATTAGATACTGAAATAATTCCGGATGCTTATCCTGAAGATAATGTTAAAGAAATTGGTTCATTTGATTAAGACAGAAAGATTTTTTCTATTTTTGGGATTTAATAAAAGTTATTATGAGTGAAAATAAAAAAGATTATTATGCTCCGATGCATACTGCTGAACATATTCTTAACAGAACTATGGTTAATATGTTTGCTTGTGAACGTTCAGAAAATTGCCATATTGAAAGGAAAAAATCTAAATGCGATTTTCAATTAGATAAAGAACCGAGTGAAGAGGAAATAAAACAACTTGAAAGCAAAATTAAAGAAGTTGTTTTAAAAGAATATGATATTACTGAAAAGTTTTTAAGCTTTAATGAAGCCGATAAAATTTTCAAGCTCAAAAGAATTACGAAAGAAAAAAATCCGAAAGTCCGAATTATCAGTATCGGCGATTATGATGATTGCCCTTGTATAGGGAAACATATTTCCAATACAAGAGAAATATTAAATTTCAGGATTACAACTACATCTTATGATAACGGAGTTTTCAGAGTTCGATTTAAAGTTTAAATCTAAATTTAAATTGTTTCATTGCTTTATTGTTTCATTGCTGAAAATTTCTGTGTGTTTGCGATTTTTTTTTGAATATTGTTTATTTATATGAGTTAATAATTTTTTAATATGAATATCTGGAATCAAATATTAGTAAATTTAAAACAACATAAAAAAGTAGTTTTTTTATTGGTTGTAGAGAACAAAGGCAGCAGCCCGGGAAGACAAGGATTTAAAATGATTGTTACCGAAGACGG
>JAUVIG010000342.1 GCA_030592825.1 Chlorobiota bacterium
AAAAAAATCAAATATTTATGGATTTATTATGAAAATACTCAGCTATAAACCGGACGGTTATTTACCCGGAATTATTTTAGATAAAGATTCAGGAAAATTTGAAATTTTCGGGAAAACATGTCCTGAAGATGCAATTGAATTTTACGATCCTGTTTTTGATTGGCTGGATGAATATGCAAAAAATCCGATAGATAAAATGGTTTTTGATTTTAAATTAACTTATTTCAATACTGTTTCTTCAAAGATTATTATGATGATAATGCTAAGATTAGAAGAATTAGCAGAAGATGGACATAATGTAAAAATAAGATGGTTTTATCCGGAAGATGATGAAGATATTGAAGAAGCGGGAGATGATTATGAAGGTATGTTAGAAATAAATTTTGAGATGATTGAATATGATGATGAATCAGAAGACTCTGACGATGATTATGCCGATAAATTAATTGATACCCTCTTTTGATAATAATTTTCGGATTAATGAGTTAAATAAATATTCAACTTTAAATATCCGATACTTGCCGAATTATTATGAAAATTTTCGCATTTCTTCTGACAAAACTTTTGCTTATTATTCTCTTAACAGCATTCTTTCCGTTTTCTGACACTATTGCCCAAACAGTTGAAACACCTGTTCTCGAAGTAGTAACAGTCGATCATTCCGATATAAAACCGATTTTAACTTGGTCTGTAAACGAACCGTCATTAATAACAGGTTACAGTATTAAAAGATTAATCTATGAATATCCTTTCGTAAAACCAATGTCTTATCAAGCAATTGATACAATCTACGACCCATACATTATGACCTATAAAGATGAAACTGACGTATTCGGAGATGCAGAACCGGATCAACGTCTTGAAAAGTATTTTGTTGTTGCATTTAGAATTATTGATACAGATACTTTTTTCAATTTCAGCGATAAACATCAAACTATGTTTTTGCAAAGTTCAAATGAATACTGTGAAAAAAGAAATAAATTAATCTGGAACAAATATATTGGTTGGGCCGATGAATTTAATAAATATGAAATCTATTGTAAAATAAATTCAGGAACATATTCTTTAATTGGTTCAATATCATCACAAACCGATACAGTTTTTTATCACCCGAATATAAATCCCAACAGTGAATATACATATTATATTAAAGCTTTAAGATCGGATGCAGTAGAGTCTTTATCAAATGAAAGTTCTGTCAGTTCTCAATTAATTGATCTGCCGGATTTTTTAAATTCAGATTCTCTGACAGTTGATATTAATAATAGTGTGCATTTATTTTTTGAACTTGATATAAATTCTGATGTTGATAATTATACCTTATATAAGTACAATTTCAAAACGTCCGATTATGATTCTGTTATGGAACATCAAGGAAAAGATATCAGAAACATTGAGTTTTCGGATGTTAATTTTGAATACAATAAAATAAATCGATATTTTTTGGCAGGAAAAGATTTATGTAATGATATTGTAATTGTCTCTGATACAATGAGTAATATATTTACTGAAGCTGAAGAAGCAAATGATGAGAAAAAAAAGAATTATATTGAATGGAAAGACGAACAAATCAATTCGGAGTATATACTGTACCGATGTATTGATGATTATTGTTCCGTGATTGAACATACTTATGATGACAGTTATACAGATGATATTCAAGATATTTTCCAAAATCAATTCATAAATGAAACAACATCCGGCAGATTTTGTTATTTTGTTGAATCATCTGATATCGGATATTTAAGCCGATCAAATATTGCATGTGTAAATCAAGAAGAAGTTTATTTTTTGGCTAATGCATTTAATCCGAACAGTCAAATTAAAGAGAACAGAACATTTAAACCAAAAATTGCATTTGTCTCTGACTACACCTTGATTATATACGGTAATTTCGGAAATAAGATCTTTGAAACTAATGATCCCAATACAGGTTGGGACGGAATGCTTCCTGACGGATCTCTTGCACCGAGAGCATCATACTTGTATTTTATAAGTTTCAAAAGTGCAAACGGAATACAAGTAAGAAAAAAATCATATATAAATTTGGTCTATTAAATTATTACTCTGCAAAAACTTGTTTTTTTAACAAAGTTTTGATTTTGCATAAAAAAATGTTTTTAACTTTACTTTATGATTAAAAACTATTACCTTTGAATAATATTTGAAGCAGATTTAGGTATAAGTCTGTTTCTTTTTTTGTTATTCAATGAAACCGGAATCAAAAGAATTGACATATAAAGAAAAAAGAGCAGTTGTTCAAAAACAGTTCGAAGATTTCATTAAAGAATCACCTCGAATTCAAAAACCGGAATCCTTATCAGTAATTAAAAAAGCATTTGAACTTGCTGATGATGCTCATTCAAAACAATTCAGGAAAACCGGATTAAAATTGCCTTATATTGTTCATCCGATAGCAGTTGCAAAGATTGTAACTACTGAAATGGGTTTTGGAAAAACATCAGCAGTTGCCGCTTTATTGCACGATGTTGTTGAAGACAGTAATAAATATTCTTTGGACGATATTAAGGAGATGTTTGGAAATGATGTTGCTCGTATTGTTGACGGTGTAACTAAAATTATCGAAGGATTTGATCCTAACAGCACAATTCAAGTTGAGACTTTTAAGAAGTTTATCAACAATATGGCAGAAGATAAGCGAACTGCATTCATCAAGATAGCTGACAGGCTTCATAATTTGAGAACATTTGCCGGTATGAGAGAAAATTCTCAAATGATTAAGACAGCAGAATCCTATGATATTTATGCTCCCTTGGCTCATATCTTAGGTTTGCATGAAATAAAAAAAGAAATTGAGAATTTGAGTTTCAAGTATAGAATGCCGTATGAATATAAAAAAACTAAAAACAAAGCAGATAATTCATTAAACCGAAGAAAACAATATTTAAAAGAAATATCGGATATTATTTATGAAAAGTTCCCAAAGAATAAATTTGTTTTCAGAATAGAATATACAGAAAGATCTTTGTAGAGAGCATGGAGAATAACTCAAACAAAAAAGATAGGATTTAATGAAATTCATAATTTTAATTCGGTTCGGATTATTCTTAAACCAATGAAAACTTATTCTGAAAAACAACAATGTTTTAGTGCTTACTCATATCTTACAGATCTATTCCCTGTGAGACAACATACTTTTAAAGATTGGATTACAAATCCAAAATCTAACGGATTTCAAGCATTAATTGCTGATATAATGTATAAAGGCAAATGGGCTGAAGTACAGATCATGACTGAACGTATGAATGATGTTTCGAAAACCGGTTATGCTTCAGGTTATGAAAACAAACATACAGAGAATGTTTACAGATGGGTTAATTCAATTAAAGAAATTTTAAACAGTAAAGAGTTAACGAGCCAAGAAATATTAGAACTAATAAGACCCCAACATCGTGAGATATATACCTTAAGCCCAAAAGGAGAAATTGTAAAACTTCCTAAAAACTCTACAGTATTAGATTTTGCATTTCAAATACATACCGATCTCGGTATTAATTTTCAAGCTGCAGAAGTTAACGGAAAGCTTGTAAGCTATAATTACAGACTCGATAATGCCGATCAAGTAAAAATTATTTCTTCAGAAAAGAACGAACCCCGAAAAGAATGGATAAAGTCACTTGCGAGTCATAGAAATCGAAATATTTTAAGACAATATTTCAGAAAACAAAAGAGAAAGACTATTAAGGAAGGTGAAAAAATGTTTACCGTAATTTGTGAAAAACAAAAGTTTGATGAGGGTAATATTTCAAAACTGATAAATAAGTATAATTGTGATGACAAAGATGATTTTTATTATCGTGTAGCAAATGAAGTTATCACAGAAAATGATATAAATGCAACAATAAAAAACAGAAGAGGTGTTTTCGGAATTGTTTCAAATATACTGAGCAGTGAAAAAACTGAAACCGGTCAGCAGAAGAAATTTAGTTCAAAAGATATCTTTTTTATCAAGGATATTGATAATATCACATTCGCAAAATGTTGCAGACCTGTTGTAGGAGATACTGTTATGGTTTACAGAGAAGAAAAAAATAAATTTATTGTTCACAGAAGTGATTGCAAGCAAGCAAAAAATTTAAATTCAACTGACGGAAAAAACACAGCAAAAGCATATTGGGATATGGTTGATGATATTATGTTCCGAACAACTATCAAGTTCAATGGTGTTGATAATAAAGGCTTATTATCTGAAATGATAGTTATTATATCTAATGAGCATAATATAAATATGACATCTTTAAAAGTATCTTCTGAAAAAAATACATTTAAAGGAACAATCGGTTTAATGGTTTCAAATGTTGACAGTATTAACAATATATTAAAAAAAATCAGAAAAATTAAATATATTAAAAAAGCATACAGAGTTTCAAAAGAGTAAGGCTTTGTAATAAAATAAAGTGTGCATTTAAACGCAGTAATTTTTTGTTTTTACAATTTCAAAAAAGTAAGTCCCGAATGCTTTCGGGATGAGATTTTTTGAAAGAAGTAAAAACAGGAAAGAACAAGTTTAAATGTAC
>JAUVIG010000444.1 GCA_030592825.1 Chlorobiota bacterium
CTCTTTTTAAGGTTTTAATATTGCCGTTTAAATCGTAGCTGATGTTTACATTATATTTGCTGCCGGGTGAATATACTGCACTTGTTAATCTGTTTAAATCGTCATATCTGTAATAATAGGTTTTTACATCATTAAGGTTTTGGCTGTTCCACTGTATGGCTGATATTTTGCCGTCTTCATAGGTTGTGTGGTACATTCCTTCTATGCTCTCATCGTAATATAATTTCATAGCGAACAAATTATTTCCGAGATTTTCAGGGTCATTAATATAGGTTATTGCTCCTTTTATATTATAGAAGTAGTTCACTGTTTGTAAAAATAAACATTTTCATAATATGTCAAAGAACTTTTTTATAAAACAACGGCGGCAAGACTTGTTCCGATTATTTCGGAAGCCGACCGCCGAACATGTCTGTTCTTTTTTGTTTTGTGCAGCCTCAATGGAACTGAGAACAGGGGTCTCAATTTTTTGTTTTAATCAATTTCATTTATCATCTATATCAGGCAAATCAATATAATTTACTTCCGGTCTGTCAATGTAATAATAATAAAACTTTTTATTTGTCCATATAGGTTTATTTTTAGGGAATTCATCTGAATATAAAATTGGAAATATTATTGAAAATGTATTATTATAGCCAATTTTTAACAAATGATATAAATCTTCTAATGTGTGTTTCGAAAGTAATTTTTTGTATGGTTTACTTGAATAAGGTCTTCTGCTTAATTGATTCATAATAAGTAGTTCTTCAATAATTTTTTCAGTATTATAATGAAAATAAGAACGACTATAAAAGATTTGAAAATCCCAATTTAGTCTTTTTAAAGGGAACAAATTCCTGTCTACTTCCAAGATTGAAAAAATATAGTTTTCACAATCAGGTATAATTTTAGGTTCATAATTCCTTTTCTTTAATCTGTCTACATCATAAATTAGAGAAGTTATATATAAAGAATTATCCGCTTCATAGCCTAAATGAAATATTAAAGTTTTATTATTTAGCCTATCATTTAATAATAATCCATTAAAATAATCTCCTCTATTATGCGTGGTGCTATCAAAAATAAATACTGTTGAAATAAGAATTTCTTTTGAAGAATATATTATATCAAAATCCCAATTTCTGTTTAACGATGAAGTATCATATACAGAAATTCTTTTTAATATATCTTTTAAATAATAAAGTTTATATTTCAGGTTTTGATTTATATTACCTTTTTCAGGTTTCATTGTATTAAAATTGAACCCATAAATTTCTATTGTATTATCATAATCAGAATTTATATTTACAGTTTTAAACTCCTGGCGAAAAATTTTGCATATATCTGAAACCGAAATGTTATTTTGTGCATCCATTAAATTAGGAAAAACTAAAATAAAAATTAGAATTATTATTTTTTTCATATTACTGTCAGTTTAAATTTATTACGGAACTATTTCAATTGCACCTTTAAACAGGTCATGAAAAATAATATTGTCATATATATGTAAAAACTTTCCGCCGTAAAAATGTTTATAATTGCCGGTAGTAGTAGTTTGATTAAATAATACTTGAAAAAAACTACCTTGAGGGATTTCATGACCTGCTCCGAATGTTCCGAGACCTGTATTTAAATAAAAATTTTTCTTGCTTTTATATGTTGATAAATATTTACCTAAACTTGTACCTAGATCTTTACGTCCGGAAAAACAAGAAAACATTACTACTTTTCCATCATCTTTTACATAATTCAAAATATTAAAAAATGCATTTAAATTCCTTTTTATAAATTTATTATCTAATGTACCGGAAAGATATAGTCCAATTTCTTTTGAACTTGCTTTTACCATATATTCATCTTTATCATATCCAAGCGTAAATTTTCCATAATCATTCCCCCCCTCTCCATGGCTGATAAAAACTATATCTGCTAAAGGAGCGTTTCCTTCAGAGGCAATATCTCCGTAAATGCTTTCTAAAGCACTTTCAGCTCCTTCCATAGTTTTTGCAAGAACAATTACCCAATTTCCTTGAGTGTTTGATAATTTCTCTGCATTGTTTGTTAAATATTCAAAAAGTTCTTTAAGAATAACTATCATTCCATGTGCTCTTTTATAATAATTTCCGTCAGCACCTTCATAGTATAAATCTTCAAAACCGGGTCCACTGTCAAATATCCCCGTACCATATCCAAGTTTCGGGAACATAGAATCATTACCGCTGCCTTCTAATCTTTCCATCCAAGCTACAGCTTCCCAATTAATATTAACTTCACGTTTATATATTGTAAGTCCGAGAATATCAATTGAATTTATAGGGTTATTATTTACATAAGCATATGGTGTATGAGAATAATATTTCTCTGCGAGGGCATCTACCACATGCCACCTGCCAAGTTGGGGATCCATCTGCCTAAACCCGTAATCGTAGTAATTTGTTTGGTCTTGTAATTCCTTTGAGTTGTATAAGTGTTTGTTAATCAGGTCGGTATTTGTAACATGCATCCCGTTCATCCGCATACCGAATGGGTAATAATGGTCTTCTTGTATTATTATTGCATTTCCTTGCATATCACTGCCGAAGGTTACTCTCACATTGCCAAGGTGGTCGGTTAAATTGTATTGGTATTGCGGCGATTCTGCCGGCGGGGCTTTTGCCGAAGGAGGAATAATACGCCCGCCGGGTATATTTATAAAACTAATTTCGTTATCAACATAAACATATGCACCGCTGTAATCTGTTGTTGTTGTTAACTTACTTTCTTCAATAACTTTGGTTTGCAGTTTTACGCCGGTTGCTGTATAGATATACTCGGTTCTGTTATCATCTGCCATCCATATTATTGTAGGTTGGTTTAGGTGATTGTATTCAATGTTTGTGATGCCTTTATTATAATCTGAAATCATATTGCCGTTGGCATCATAGCTGTATTCATCAAAACCTGTTGCATCCCTGAAATCATTATTCAGTTCAGTATCAATTTCACCTGTTGCATCGCTTACACTAAACAATTGATTACCGTTGTAGGTATATGTTAAATTATCAATCATCCCGAAGGTTTTATGTATTTCCGGCGGCACAAAGGGACCGCCTCCGGTTGTTGTAAGAATTTCGCCTATACGGTCAAGATGTGTTATATTGCCGTTTAAATCATAATCAATGTCAACGGAATACTTGCTGCCGGGATGGTATGACGCATGTGTTAATCTGTTTAAATCGTCATATGTGTACATATAGGTTTTAACATCTTTTAAGTTATCCGAATTCCATTGTATAGCAGAAATTTTGCCGTCTTCGTAAGTTGTATTGTTAAATCCTGAAACTTCTTCGTCATAATATAATTTCATACCGAAAAGATCATCACCCATTATATTGGGACTGTTAATATTTTTAATTGCTCCTTTTATATTATAGCCGTAGTTCACTGTTTGTAAAAATAAACATTTTAATAATATGTCAAAGAACTTTTTTATAAAACGACGGCGGCAAGACTTGTTCCGATTATTTCGGAAGCAGATCGCCGAACAATGCACAGCCTTAAGCGAACAGAGGACACTACCAGAGTCAAAATCTGTTAAAATATTCGACTCCGGGACAGTCTGC
>JAUVIG010000265.1 GCA_030592825.1 Chlorobiota bacterium
AAATATATTATAATAAAATATATTATAAATATTATTAAAAAATTAATTTTTTGGTTAATTATTAGTATAAATTAATGCTTAAATGCTTAAATGCTTAAATGCTTAAATGCTTAAATGCTACAATGATATAATAATTAAGAATAATGGTTTTAGTATAATGTTGATAAAATGATGTTATAATAAACGTCATAATTTATTTGCGTTAAAAAACAGAGTTCTTTTGATGTAAATTTATTCATAAAATTGAATTCTTTGTTGCGGGTTGCGGGTTGCAAGTGCCTGTAAAATTAATTCGTACTTAAAAATTCGTAACCCGTAAATTGCAACGATTTTATTTCGGATAATCGTTGGGATTATTTGTGTAATGTTCCGGATCAGCAATTGTTTTTCCTTTTTCAATATTTCTTCTGTACTCTTCGGAATTTACTTTTTCAACATTATCTTCATTCACATCAATTCCGTTTTTATATTCTATATAATCTTCTTGTCCGTCTTCGCTGTAAAAAGTCCATTTACCCTCTTTCAGATCATTTTTATATTGTCCTTTAACCTCAATTTTACCGGAATAATAGTATCTGAAAAGCGGCCCGTCCATTAACCCGTTTACTAAAAAGGTTTTTAAATAAACTTTGCCGTTTTTATGAAATTTTTCCCACAATCCGATTTGTTTATCATTTTCAAACTTTTTTCTGTCATATATTTGACCGTCTTCATAATATGTTAATTGATTCCCGTTCAATAAACCGTCTTTATAACTTTCTTCTTTTATTTTTGCTCCGTTTTTATAGTATAGCCAAAGACCGTTTTTTGTTTTGCCTTTATATGTACCTTCAGATATCTTTATACCTTTTTCATCATAGAATTCTGCAGTTGCATTTATACCTTCATTATCATAATTCAGCAAAGAAGACAATTTTCCGTTTTCATGATATCGTTTAAACTCACCAACAGGTTTATCATCTTTAAAATAAACTTCATAAGCCGTTTTACCGTTAGAATATACTTTTTTCCACTTTCCTTGTTTCAAATCGTTTTCATCAGTTTGATTGAGTTCTCCTTTTATTATTAATTCAATTATCTCTGCATCAGAGCGTTTTTTTTTATTTAACACAACTTCATCATATTGTTTCAGTGTATCATTATATATCTTAGCCAAATAATCATAATAAACTTTTGATTTTATTTTATTGGCTTCATAATAATTGTGAGCGTATTTTATTAATATGAAATGCAACGAATCAATTTCACTTTTAAATCGTTCTGAATATTCTCCGGCATTTTCTTTTTGCATACCTTTATAGATATTTTTTGCAGCTGATTTTATAGAGAAATTATCCTTATATTC
This sequence comes from Chlorobiota bacterium, assembly GCA_030592825.1. GTDB lineage: Bacteria > Bacteroidota > Bacteroidia > Bacteroidales > JAADGE01 > JAADGE01. Next base: position 1,346 of record JAUVIG010000265.1, read on the forward strand.
GAAATATTCTTGATAATAAGACATTGCAATGAAGTAATAGGGTGCTGCATCGTCTTTATTATCTGATATATATTCTTTAGCTTTTGATATGCATTTTTCGTATTTTCCTGAATTAAAATGCTTTTCAATTTTTAATATTTTTTTATTTTGTGAAAATAGAGATACAGAAATAATAAGTAATATCGGAATTATGAGATTTTTTTTCATTATTAGTGAATTAACGGTTTAATAACTAAACAAAATTAATATTTTTTTTGTTGTGTAACAAACTATGCTTTTAAATGTTAAATTCATAAATTAATCTTTGCAAATTGCAACTAATAAACTAATTTTATGGTCATATTTAATATTTGAACTAATAATACAAAATGAATGCCTAAATTATAATTTTCAGGAAGTTTCTGCAAATGTACCGTAAACAAAAATATATTCTTACTCTTTTTTTTGCTCTTGCATTCCTTTTTGTTGATGCACAACATGAAGCTGATTTTTGGTATTTCGGAAATTATGCCGGCTTAGATTTCAGTTCCGGTGAGCCCGAACCTTTAACTAACGGAGCCTTACATAATTATGAAGGTTGTGCTGTTGCTTCCGATTCTGCCGGTAATTTGTTGTTTTATACTAACGGTCTTACTGTTTGGAACAAAGAGCATCAAATTATGGAAAACGGTTCCGGTTTATTTGGCGATTCTTCATCAACTCAATCTGCAATTATGGTTCCGCATCCCGGAAATGACAGCTTATATTTCATTTTCACAACTGACGTACTGAGAAAACATTTATTTCCGGACTATCATCATAAAGGGCTTAACTATTCTTTGGTTAATATAAAAAAGAATAATTGTACGGGAGAGATTATTGAAAAAAATACATTATTACTTGATTCTGTTTGTGAAAAAATTACGGCAGTAAGACATCAAAACGGTAAAGATATTTGGGTAATTTCACATGAATGGGGGAATGATAAATTCTACTCTTGGTTAATTGATGAAAACGGAATAAATTCTTCTCCTGTAATAAGTTCTTTAGGTTCTATTCATCACAGCACCGATACAATTTATAGCGAAGCAGTCGGATATATGAAAGTTTCTCCAAAAGGAGATAAACTTGTTTTGGCAATATTGGGATCATTTATATTTGAAGTCTTTGATTTCAATAACTTAACCGGAGTGATTTCAAATACGTTAACCTTACCGATTTTTTCTTATACATATGGTTGTGAATTTTCTCCAAATACAACTAAATTATATATGACAAAATATAAAACACTTTATCAAGTTGATATGAATGCCGGTACACCTGATGATATTATAAATTCTTTAACCGAAATCCATGAATTCACTTCTTCTGTAGGAGCTTTGCAACTTGCAAAAAACGGGAAGTTATATATAACAAACGATAACTCTGAATATTTAAGCGTAATTAATAATCCGAATGAACTTCCGGAAGATTGTAATTTTGAATTAAATGCTGTTTATTTAGACGGAAGAATTGCAAGATTAGGCTTACCTAACTTTATTCAATCCTATTTTAAAGAACCGGATTTAAGAATTGAAAATTTTTGTGTATTTGATGAAACACAATTTATTATCGAAAATATAACTGATATTGATTCAGTAATTTGGAATTTTGATGATCCGGCTTCCGGAAGTATGAATATCAGCAGAGAATTAAGCCCTGTTCATATTTTTTCTGAACCGGGGATATATAATGTTACTTTAACGGTATGGTTTAATAATGTATCAACAGATCATAGTGAAAATATTAAGATTGTTGCTTTACCTGTTGTTAATTTAGGAAATGATACTACATTTTGTACAGAAGAATCATATATAATTGATGCCTGTTCTTCACACCTAAATTATTTATGGAATGATATGTCAACTGATTCGGTTTTATATGTTGATACGACAGGTACATATTGGGTTAATGTTGAGAATATTTATACAAATTGTAAAAATTCAGACACAATTAATATAGTTTTTTCGGATATTCCTGAAATTGATTTGGGAAATGATACGAGTTTTTGCGAAAATACAAGTTTTTTAATTGATGCTTATAATGATGCTTATACATATCTTTGGCAAGATAATTCTACCGAATCATATTTTTCGGCTGATGCTGAAGGGACATATTTTGTAATTGTAACAAATGAAGACGGTTGTACCAATTCAGATACAATTAGTTTAAGTATTAAATATATTCCGAGATTTTCATTTCCGGCTGCTGACACTCTGTTGTGTGAAGGAATTGTTTTGAATCTAATATTTAATTTTGAAGATGCAGAATTCTTATGGCAAGACGGAAGCACTGACAATTCATTCTTAATAACAGAAGAAGGAACTTATAAATTGACAACTGAAAATATTTGCGGAACTTGGTCAGATTCTATAAACGTTGAATATCATTATTGCGGAGATATTTATATTCCGAATGTTTTTTCTCCGAACATTGACGGAATAAATGATTTGTTTTTAATTAAAGGAATTGAAGAAGAAGATTGGCAACTTATAATATACAATCGTTGGGGGCAAGAAGTCAAACATTATGATTCATATGATAATACATGGGACGGGAAAGATATGTTTGGAAAAGACCTTGCTCACAGTGTTTATTATTACATATTGTCAAATATAAAATCCGGTGATCTATATAAAGGTACGGTGAGGATTGTTCGATAATTGAAAATAGCTCTTTCGGATTTGTAATCCGAAAGTTATACATGTTTTCCCACTCCCTTTACAACTTTATACAACATCTAATTTGTGATTGATTATAAACAAGTTAAAAACTTTCTCATAGTTACTTTCAGCAACCGATACCATTATTTCACAGGATAATTGAAAATCTTGAGAAACAATATTCAAGTTGTTTTCTTTTATCAATCTCATAACATCATTCATTTGAGGGTATTCAAATTTTACGGAGATATTTTTTGTTATGGTTTTAATAATTATTTCAGCATCCTTAACGGCATTTTCTGCTGCTGTACCATAAGCATTTATTAATCCGGGGATACCCAATTTTGTTCCTCCAAAGTATCTTACAACAATAATTAAAATATTGGTTAATTCAAAAGATCGTATTTTTCCAAAAACGGGCGGGCCTGAAGAATTTGAGGGTTCACCATCATCACTTGCTCTGAAATTTTTCAAATCTGCTCCTAATCGGTATGCATAAACATGATGACGAGCATCGTAATATTCCTTTCTTATTTGATTTCTGATTGTATTAATTTCATCTTCAGTTTCAACCGGAAAAGCAAATGCAAAAAATTTACTTCCTTTATTTTTAAAGTAACCTTCAGATTTTGATTTTATCGTTTTATATTGATCAGAATTCATATAATATTATTAATCTGTAAAAGTTTGTAAAAAAAACAAAGTTTTAGTTATTTTTACTATTTATTCCTTTGATTTTCAGTCCACAGTCGGCAGTCTTTTGTTTCTGTTCAAAATTTACATACAGCCTACTGTAGACTGCCTGCTAAAATTTTTTGAAAAGCAATGTTGTCATTTTACAATAAAACTATAACACTATAACACTATGAAAACTATCACACTATTATAATTTCAAACCTGCTTTCTTGATATTTTATAATAATACAGTTCTTTTTTTTCACCGCCTTTTGATATTGACTTGTTCATTTTATTATCCCTTACAAATTCTGCTTTTTCAAGAATTCTGATTGATGCCTTATTATAAGTAAAAACATATGCAGAAATACAATCAACAGTTTTATATGTTTTAAATCCGAACTTTAACATTTCTTTAATTACTTGTGTCATAATCCCTTTGTTCCAAAATTTTTCTCCTATCCAATAACCCAAATCAACGCACAGTTCTTTGTTTTCAGAACTAATTGATAAACCTACAGTGCCAACAGCCTTAATTTTGTAAATAATTGCAAAAACTTGAGGAGGATTTATATCCTTTTGGCTGTTTATAAACGAAACTGCATCATTAACATAGTATGGATGAGGAAACATATCTGTTAAGTTTATCCAAACATTTTTATTATTTGCATATTTTGCAATGGATTCTGCATCTGATAATTTTAGCGGTCTTAATGATAGTATGTTAGAAATTGTAATCATTTTATATTTTTTTAAGAATCATCCTTTGATTGATTTTAGATTGGTTTAGATTGATGTTTCAATCTCTGTCAATCTCTGTCAATCTCCATCAATCTTCGTCATCTCTGTCAATTTTTTTCAACTTGATACATTCTTTCTCATGTTTGACAATACCTTTAGTATTTCCAAACTTTCAGTATGCAATTCTCGAACAAAGTCATTATTTAATATTCCCGAACTGATAATCAGG
>JAUVIG010000210.1 GCA_030592825.1 Chlorobiota bacterium
CATCTGAAACATAAAGATTTGCAAACTCATAAAATGAGTATCCCGGATTTTATAAATTATGAATTAAAGCAATCAGAGGAGAAAAAAAAGTTTAAACCCGAAATTGTAAAAAATGACTTCAAAAAAGATAAAGAAAAAAAATCTGATGATACATACAGAGCAACTTTATCTGATTTTGAAAATCGGGAAGAAAAGCAACCGGAAGAATTACCTGAAATAATAATTGATTCTGAAGAAAGTAATATACAAGAAGATATTACAAATGTTTTTGGATTAGATTCTCAATCAATAAGGCGTTTAGAGAAAAGAAAGAAAAGAACCGGAAGAATTATATTTTGGCTTGTTATTGCTGTACTTTTGATACTTGCTTCTGTTCTTATTGTACAGAAAACAAGTCTTTTCAATAAGCCCGATGAACAAACTGTTATTAACTACAGTTATAAAAACACCGAATATTCGGGAATGGATTTGATTTTTGTAAAAGGAGGAAATTTTAATATGGGAGTTGAAAACGGTTATAAAGGAGAATATCCTGTACATAATGTAGTATTAAGCAACTATTATCTGAGTAAATATGAAGTAACGAACGAACAATTTTGTAAATTTTTGAATGAATACAAATCTATTAAAGTTAAAAAAGGCATATACCGTAATGAAGAAATGTTGGGTTACGATTATAAAAACAATCCGGGTATTCGAAAAATAAGAAATAAATGGAATCCAATTTCCGGTTATGAGAAAAAACCTGTTGTTGAAATTACTTGGTATGGTGCAAATGAATATTGCAAATATTACGGCGGCAGATTACCTACCGAAGCAGAATGGGAATTTGCAGCAAGAGGAGGAATATATTATAAAGCTTATGAATATTCCGGAAGTAATGAATCAGATGATGATGCTTCTGCAAATGAAACCCGATTATTGGATATGACAGGAAAAGTTTGGGATTGGTGTGAAGACACTTATGATGAAGATTATTATAAAAACTGTCCTGTCTTTGATCCTTGTAATGAAAGGAATATGAAAACAATTTACGGACGATCAGGAAAAACCAAACTAACTTTTAGAAACTCCTTGCACGGGGAAACAGTTGACAGAATTACTTATAAATCAATTCGAGGAAGCTCTGATGACAGTTATTCAGCCCAACCAAATTTCAGTAAAAGAGGATATAATGAAAAGTATAAGGCAGATGATGATTTAGGTTTTCGAATTTGTTACGACGATACACTTAATGAAAAAGAAAAACAATTCGTTGAATTGTGTAAAAATTACAGCTTACAAATAGAAAAGAACAGAAAATTACAAAAATCCAAGTTCAAAATGATTTATGTGCAAGGCGGAGATTTTGAAATGGGAGATAGTTACTATCATACAGACAAAAGAGTGCATGATGTTACATTAGACGATTTTTTTATCAGCAATTTAGAAATAACAAATAAATACTTCTGTAAATTCTTGAATGAATATGGGTCTGACAAAGTAAAGTCAGGTGAATATGAAGGTAAATTAATGATTTTATCAAGTAACAGTTCCGGCAGAAATAATTGGGGAATTCATAAGGTTGATAATAAATGGTTTCCGGTTGAAGGTTATGAAAATCATCCGGTAATATATGTCAGTTGGTACGGTGCAAATGAATATTGCAAATATTACGGTGGCAGATTACCAACCGAAGCAGAATGGGAATTTGCGGCACGCGGAGGTAAAAAATCAAAAGATTACCCTTATTCCGGAGGAGGTAATCTTGATGAGATTTCATGGTATTTATCTAATTCAGATAGAATAACTCATAAACCGGGAACTAAAAAAGCAAACAGACTCGGGATTTATGATATGAGCGGGAATGTTCGGGAATGGTGCATTGATACTTACAGTTATGATTATTACAGAGAAAGTCCGAAAAAAAATCCGTGTAATCTTGAACTTGGCAAACAAAAAGTAATAAGAGGAGGAGCATATACAAAATCGACCAAATATATGAGTGTATACTCAAGATTCAAACAGAAACCCGATGATTTTAATAATATAACGGGATTCCGAATAGTAGTTCAGTAAAATTCTTCTTTTAGGATATTATTATTATTTGTAATGAAAAAACACGATAAAACAAAAACATATTCCGACAGCAACAAAACAAGCATTTACGGTGATTCCGAAAAACTCACAAAAGGAACTGTTCATAATCTGAAAGCCGGAGATCATATTGTTCTGAACAATGCAGAATACACAATTATTGAAATTATTTCAGAAAGTACCGGAGAAGCAGTTATATATAAAATTGAAGATGCTGAACAAAATATATTTGCTTTAAAATTGTATTACGAATTTAATAGTGCTGAAAATGAACCAAATACAGAGGCGTTATTACGAATAAAAAATATTAAAGATGTTGACATTTTAAGACTTTATGATTTTGGAACGGGAATAAATAAATATGAAAATAAATATTGTTTTGAAATTTTAGATTTTGCACACGGGCTTGATTTGTTGGACGTTAATAATTTGAAAGAAACATATAAACCGGATTTTATTATAAAGGAAGTAATACCTCAAATTTTTAAAGGAATTTTAAAATTACATGAAAATCGTATTTACCATTGTGATTTAAAACCGCAAAACGTATTCTATCTTGATAAAGAACAAATCGAAATTGTAATCGGCGATTACGGTTCAGCAAAGACATTTGAATTTGATGCCGAGAAAAAATCTCGCAAAACAACAACCGTAAAAGGAACCGATTTTTATCTTCCTCCCGAACAAGCAAGAGGTTTTATTTCCGAGAAAAACGATTACTATTCATTCGGAATGATATTACTGCATTTATTTTATCCCGAAAAAATACTTTTAAATGAAAGTAATCCTAAAAGTTTAAGCCGGTCCAAATTAAAGCAAATTATCGAACGACAATTTGAAGCTAAACCAATAATTGATTACAATCCAAAGTACAAAAAAATTAACAGTCTTATTGAAGGTTTAACTTTGGTCGATTTTAACCTGCGTTGGGGAAAAGAACAAGTTGAGCAATGGATAAAAGGTGAAAAAAATGAAGTAATTTACCGAAAACCTGCACAAACTCAATCCGGAATATCAACATTAGTTAAAAAAACGCTGAAATTCGGGAAATATACTATAAACACACCTTATGATTTAAGAAATTATATTTTAAATGATAAAAACTGGTATGAAGATTTAATTGAAGATAAAGATAACAGAGAAGATTTAATGAATTGGATGTTAAATCTCTACAACGATGACAAAAGCAAACGTTCCGAATTAAACCGTATTATTAAAAATTACAGTCAAGAGGGCACTGAAATTGTTGCGGATGCGATTATTCGTTTTTTTATTCCGAATCATCCCGTAATATTTGGTCAACAATTATTTGAGTTTACTGAATCTGAAAATTTGAAGAAAACTACTGCACAAGCTTTTATCCATCTGATTTTTGATTTGTGGGACAGTTCTTCAGATAAAGATATTCAACTTTACCTTTTCAGATATGAATTTGCAGTAAAACAAACAAGAAATAACGCAGATTCCCACAGAGCTTTAAAAATATTATATAAAAAACTTTCTTTAAATGAAAATGCAGAAAGTGATTTCAAAGATTATATGGTTTATGCCTATACCAAAACCAAAAAAAACTCCTTAAATTTAATACGGGAATTTTTAACAGACTATTTAGTCAGCAATATTGAAATAGAGGTAATTTCATGGGATAAGGAGAACAATTTAGATTATAATATAATAAAATCAACATCCGATTATTTTCAAAGCATTGGTATAGATCATATGTTGTCTCATAAATCTGTAAAACAGCAGGTAATTCAATTGCGATGCCCTGATTCATCAGATTCTTTTGATGATTTTATTGAAAATATTTTTAACAATTTTATGGAAGATATTAGTTTTAAACATAATATCTTTAATGATATAAGTCTTGCATCAACAATAAAAATAAAAGAAACTATAAAAAGCACTTTTAGAAATATCTATAAACATATTGAAAATGAATTTTCAAATATTAAAGAAGAATTTTCAGAAGAAATAAAAACAATCAGAGGCTTCAATACTGATTTTAATGATATAATTAATTTTTTTCAAGATGTTAAGTATGATAAAATTGTACAAATATCTGAAGATATTCATATCTTAAAAAGTGAACTGATAAAAGTTGTTGAAGCCAAAGAAATTTTAAGCCAATGTAATAACACAGCTAATAAAACAAGCCTTGCAATACCTTTATTTATAAAAGCAAAAAATCTGATAAAAACAAATAATTATAAGAAAATTGAAGAAGCCTTACAAATTTTAACAAAAAAGCATTCTTTTAAATTTGAAACATTTTTCGATCTTAGAAACATAAAAAGGCACAAACAAATATCTTACAAAAGATTAAACAGGCTTAAGAGAATAAAAGCATATAGGAAGCCGATAGATGCCTTTGCCGTGTTTCCGGGAGAAAGCTATATTGCCGCAGTAACAAGTGAATGTTTTTTGGTAATATATAATTTGTATCTGAAACGAGCTGTATATATTTCTAAAATTAAACAGAGCATAGATAATTTTCTCTCTGTCAGTAAATCCGGAAAAGAAATTGCTTTAATATCTTCTTTATCTGCTTCAGAATATAAGAGACCATTGATTTTTGACACATACTCCGGAAAAAGAATACGCTCTTTATCTAACTTTTTTTTAGAAACAACCTCAGCCTTTTTAGCTTCTTGTGCTGTGTTTAGTCCTGACTCCAAATATCTGGCAGTATCATATAACAACGGGAAGACCTTTATTTGGAATATAGAAAGAAAGAAAATTGTAAAAAAAATAATTACATCAAAGTCAATTTGTTATCACCCCCGAGAAAATATTTTAGCAACTCAAATACTAAATAAAGGAATCAAACTGATAGATTTAAATACCGGTAAAAGTTCAATTATTCCGGATGAACATTCTGATTCTTCCGGAAAACTTTGTTTTAGTCCGGATGGTAAATTGATTGCAAATAGTTGTAAAGATGACAATATAAGGATTTGGGATGTGAAATCGGCTGAATTATTACATGTTATATCCGGAGAGAATCCTCATTTCAGCCCTGACGGAGAATTTCTTGTAAGTGTTCCCTGTACGCAATCTGTCAGATTTTGGAGCATTGCAACGGGAGAACCTGTATTAACACTTACAAAATTTATATATTTTGTTGATTTTGCTTTTCATCCGAGCGGTGATTATATTGTTGTCGCAACTGAGGAGCAGATTTTATTGATCTTTTTGAAAAATACATACTTGGATACTGTTAGTATGAACCTTATTGATTTTATTACTTTTGAAAATAAGCAATCAGAAGAAAAGAGAAAAATTAAATCTGAATCTTTAGATGATAAAAAATATGAAGAAGCAGAGAAATTTTATTGGAAAGGATTCGCAGAAGAAAAGAAACAAAGAAGCAAGAGGTTTTCCGGAAGTTTCAATGAAGCAATTCTCCTTTATTCGAAAGCAGCAGATTTAGGTCATAAATTGGCAAAACAAAAATTGAATGACTTTAATAAATGATTAATGATATGAAGAAAAATGAAAGAATCCGATAAAACCAAAACATATTCAGACAATAGTAAAACTACTACCTATGGCGATTCCGAAAAACGCACAAAGGAAACAATCCATAATCTTCGTTCCGGAGATACTATTGTTCTAAATGAAAAAGAATACAAAATCATTGAAATTATTTCCGAAAGTACCGGCGAAGCAGTTATTTATAAAATTGAAGATGCTGAACAAAATATACTTGCTTTAAAATTGTATTACGAGTTTAATAATGCTGAAAATGAACCCAATACAGAAGCACTAAACAGAATAAAAAACATACATGATGAAGACATATTAAAATTAATTGATTACGGAACAGGCATAAACAAATATAAGGGAAAATATTGTTTTGAAATTTTAGATATTGCACACGGCCTTGACTTGTTGAATGTTAATAATCTGAAAGAAACATATAAACCGGATTTCATTATTAAGGAAGTAATACCTCAAATTTTCAAAGGAATTTTAAAATTACATGAAAATCGTATTTACCATTGCGATTTAAAACCGCAAAATGTTTTTTATCTCGATAAAGAACAAACCGAAATTGTAATAGGCGATTACGGCTCGGCAAAGACATTTGAATTTGATGCAGAGAAAAAATCGCGAAAAACCACAACCGTAAAAGGAACCGATTTTTATCTTCCGCCCGAACAAGCAAGAGGTTTTATTTCCGAAAAAAACGATTACTATTCATTCGGAATGATATTGCTGCATTTATTTTATCCCGAAAAAATACTTTTAAATGAAAGTAATCCTAAAAGTTTAAGCCGGTCCAAATTAAAGCAAATTATCGAACGACAGTTTGAAGCCAAAGCAATAATTGATTACAATCCAAAGTACAAAAGAATTAACTGCCTTATTGAAGGATTAACTCTTGTTGATTTTAATTTACGATGGGGAAAAGAGCAATTTGAACAATGGATAAAAGGAGAACAAATTGAAGTAATTTACCGAAAACCGGCACAAACTCAAATATCAACAGAAAATGAACTGATTTTTGGGGAATATACTGTAAAAACAGCTTATGATTTAAGAGACTTTATTCTTAATAATGAAAACTGGTTTGAAATTCTAATTGAAGATACTGATAATTGGAATGAATTTATTAACCGGGTGTTGAATCTTTATGCCGGTGATAAAAGAAAACGTTCGGCTCTTAACCG
>JAUVIG010000407.1 GCA_030592825.1 Chlorobiota bacterium
GCTCCGACAGATTCTCTTTTTCTGCACAATACAGGATAATCGGAATTTTGTTTATCTTTTTGATAATATATGTATTCTCCGTTTTTCTTTTTATCAAATATCTCTCTTTGTCCAGGAAATTTTTTAGCCATCTCCTTGAATAAAGTATTTTGCTTTTCTCTGTATGGTATGAAATAATTATAAGTATATTTATTTTCTTCTTTTATATATTTCTGTACATTTTTATCATTAATATTTTCCAGCCATTTGTACTCATCAATTATAATTTTATCATGAATTTTAATTTTGAAATTTCCAATAAGTGCTTCAGGCACCGGCAATGAATCATTTTTTATTTGCATATCCCTGAATTGTTGCTCCAAAGGTTTACAGCGTTCGAGATCATTAATTGCTTTTTGATGTAATTTATTATGAGTAATAATATTATACTTTTCCCAATATTCCTTATTATAACTCAAAGGGTATCGATAAAGTGAAAAGTAATTTGAGTGCGGAACTGTTTCACTTTTTTTAAACTTGTTTACCTGCTTAACTCTTATTCTGTTAACGATTAATTGTTCTTCAACTGAAACTGAATCAATATTTACATGTTTTTTGTAATAATTGTCGTGTAACCTCTTTCGAAGAATCTGGCTCAAATACCATTTATTATTTATTTTTTTATAATCTATTCTTACTGAATAAGGATTAGGATATAGTTTTTGTAAAGGATTAACTTTAAAAATATTGTATTCGATACGTATAAAAGCATAAGATTTTAGATCAAGATAAATCTTGCCTTCAAATTCTGCATTAAAATATTTCCTTCTGTTAAAATATTTTGCATACCCGGGATTGTAATTCCTAAATTGCAAAGCTTTGGGTTTAAAAGATATAATAATTACTTTAAGATTATTAAATGTGGTTCTGCCTTCAATTTTATATTTGTAATATTTAAAATATTTTTTATCCGTAAAATCATTCAAATATTTTACTTTATCGGCAGCAATTAAATTCAAAGGTCCGCCAACAATAAGCAAATTGTACAAGCTTTTTGAATTATATTCACTTATTCTCGCTTCAATTACCTTAACTTGGTCGTTTGGGCTTGTATATAAATCAAAATAATTATTTAGTCCGGCATACCAATCACAATTTATTTTATCTGTTTCAGCATAATATTTCTTTTGGGCAGAATCGATACTGTAAATATCTGTATAACCTGCATAATGAAAAGTACAGGTAGCCTCCATGAGGTTAATATAACTGCTGTCTTCTTTCATTAATGATCTGTAAAAAGCATCATAATAAACAGGCTTTGTCGGATAATTTTCATGTATTTTGGCAATTGCCCGCTGTAATAGTACTATAGCTTTCAAAGGTTTTACGATTACTTCGTCTATCTTAACCGATTTTTCTTTTAAGATAACATTTAATTGAGCCTTTATATTATGTTTTTTTGTTTGATAGCCTATGCAAGAAAAAAACAACTGCTTATCTTTGAATTGAACCGGTACTTTAAGTTCATAATCACCATCCGCATTAGTAACGGTTCCTAATGCGATTTCTTCTATATAGATATTAACATAAGGAATTCCTTTTAAATCTTTATTATCAATAACTTTTCCGGAAACAAGAAAATAACTGTCTTGTGCATACAAGTTAGATACACTTAAAACTGCTGTGCAGAAAAATATTAATAAACATTTCATTTTAATAAAAAGTTTCAAGTTGATTTTTTTTTTGTAAATTTATAAAAATAAACGAAAAAAATTTGCACAGCAAATAAAATCATATTAGTTTTGTAATTATTATATATTTGTAATCATTACATTTTAATTTAAACAAAAAATAAAAATTATGGAAGATAAAAAAGGAATGCCCTTATTGGGTGATAATTTTCCCAAAATGAAAGTTCAAACAACTCATGGTATTAAAAATTTACCGGAAGATTATAAAGGAAAATGGTTTGTATTATTCAGTCATCCGGCTGATTTTACACCTGTTTGTACAACTGAATTTGTTGCTTTTCAAAAACGTTATGACAAATTTAAAGCATTAAATTGCGAATTAATCGGACTTAGTGTCGATCAAGTATTTTCTCACATTAAGTGGGAAGAATGGATAAAAGACAATATGGATGTTCAGATTGAATTCCCGATAATTGCAGATACCGGTAAAGTAGCTGAAACTCTCGGTATTATTCATCCCGGAAAGGGTACAAATACAGTAAGAGCAGTATTTGTTGTTGACCCTGATGCCAAACTTCGCATTATGATTTACTATCCGCAAGAACTCGGCAGAAATATGGATGAAATATTGAGAGCCGTTGAAGCAATGCAAGTTTCTGATAAAAACGGAGTTGCAATGCCGGCAAATTGGCCGAATAATGAATTAATTGGCGATCACGTAATCATACCTCCTGCAACTGATGTAAAAACCAAACAAGACAGACTTGAAAAAGCTAAAGCCGGAGAATTTGAATGTTATGACTGGTGGCTTTGTCATAAAAAATTATAAAAGCAAGGATTAAATAATAATAATTTTAAAAAATAATTATCATGAAAATAAATAAGTACGAAGACATTTCGCAAATCGAACGTGAAGCAAAAAAGGATTATATTGACAGACATTCCGCTTTTGTACATTGTAAAAAAGAGGCTAAAGCAGGCGAAAAATTTAAAGTAAAAGTAAAAGTAGGCGATGAGTATCCCCATCCGGACGATCCTGATCATTATATTGCATGGGTACAATTGTGGAATGGTGAAAAAATGCTTGCCGAAGCTAATTTTATAGAAGGAGCATTGGGAAATGAAGCGAACAATTTAGAAGTTGACTTCTATATTGTGCCTAAAAAGAATATGAAACTTATTGCTCAGGCATTTTGTACTAAACACGGTTTGTGGCAGAGTGAAGAAATGCAAGTCGCTGTTAAATAATAAATTAAAGAGATGCAGAATAATTATTTTCTGCATCTCATATTTTTAAATTTAAAAATTAAACAATAGTTTGATGTTTTTTTGTAATTACCTGAATATTAATCATTTCAGTAACCCCGGCTTTTAAGTCGGGGAATTAATTAAATCGTAGATTTTCAGGGCTTCAGCCCTTTCGCTATGTTCTTAACATAAAAAATCGGCAAACTATTATAAAAAAATTAAAATTATGTTGAATAAAAAAATTGAAAAAGAATTAAACGATCAGATTAATGCTGAATATTGGTCAGCTTATTTTTATTTGTCAATGGCGGCATATTTTGAAAGTGAAAATCTACCCGGCTTTGCAAACTGGATGAGAATTCAATATCAAGAAGAAATTTCACATGTAATGAAATTCTTTGATTATATAAATGAACGCGGCGGACGTGTAATATTGAAACCGATTGATGCTGTAAAAGCTGAATGGAACGATCCTATTGAAGCTTTTGAAGACACATACAAACATGAGCAAAAAGTTACTGAATTAATAAATAATCTTGTAAATATTTCTTTTGAAGAAAAAGATCATGCCACATACAATATATTACAATGGTATGTTGCCGAACAAGTTGAAGAAGAAGCTGCTGCCGACAGCATTTTACAGCAATTAAAAATGTTGGAAGGAAATAAACACGGATTATTGATGCTCGACAGAGAATTGAAACAAAGAACATTTACGGATGAAACGGCTAAATAAGACTATTGACTTTTAGTAGTCATTTGATTGTGAGACACAGAGCAATTGACGTAAAGCAAATGACGCGAAGCATAATGACGCGAAGCAATAACTTCAAAGCAAATCAACAATTTTTAATTAATTAAACACTGGCATTGCGTTAATAAAAAGAAAAAGTCTATAAGTTCTTTACTTACTGTTTAATACAACGTTTTTTTTATTTTTCGATTTGAAAATTTTATTTTGTTGTTATTTCTAATCAGAACGACAAA
>JAUVIG010000585.1 GCA_030592825.1 Chlorobiota bacterium
AAGAGTCGTTGTTGCTGCCTGTTCACCCAGAAAGCATGAATTAAATTTCATAAGAGCACTAGAAAATGCCGGATTAAATACTTATATGTTTGAAATGGCGAATATAAGATAACAAGTTTCGTGGGTACACACAATAAGAGACGCTGCATCAAAAAAATCAAAGTCACTTACTGCTGCTGCAATAAAGCGTGTAAGTTATCATGAGGCACTTGAAAAAAGATATGTCAATATCAACTCTGCAAGTTTGGTTATCGGAGGAGGTATTTCAGGAATAACAGCAGCATTGGAAATTGCAGATGCCGGTAAAAAAGTATATTTGGTTGAAAAAGAAAATCAGTTAGGAGGAAATGTTGCCTCTGTTGATCTGACCTTTCCGTATATGTACAATGCTCAACAAATATTAAAAGAACTAATAACAAATGTAGAAAAGCATCCGAATATTGAGGTTTTTCTTAATTCAAATACTGAAAAAATCTCCGGATATGTAGGAAACTTTGAAGCAATTATCTCAAACGGTTCAGAAAAAAAATCAGAACTGAAATTTGGTAATATCATTGCTGCAACCGGATTAAAACCCATTGATCCGAGCAATATTACAAATTACGGATACAACACATTACCAAATGTAGTTACTTCCCTTGAGTTTGAAAAAATGCTTTTGAGCGGAAAAGTACTTACAAAAGACGGAAAAGAACCTAAACATGTTGCAGTGATCCATTGTGTCGGCAGCAGAAATAAAGACCATAATGAATATTGTTCAAGAACTTGTTGCATGACAGCACTTAAGTATTCAAATCAAATTAAAAGTATTCTTCCTCAATCAAATGTATATGAGTTATATGCAGATATGAGAGCTTTCGGAAACAGATGTGAAGAGTTTTATGCTTCTACAGCCAAAAGAAAAGTAATGTTCCTGATGTTCGATCAACAAAATGATCTTCCTGTCATCAAAAAAGCAAACAGTAAAGACAATTGTGAAATGATAATTGAAATGAACGAGAAATTATCCGGAGAAGATATAGAAATACCTGCCGATCTGATTATACTAATGGTAGGCATGGAAGCAAGAGAAGATGCGAAAGCTGTTTCACATAAAATTGGTGTAAGTATGGACAGCAACGGTTTCTTTATTGAAAAACATCCGAAATTAGACCCGGTCGCAACCACAACCGGAGGTGTATATATTGTAGGAAGCTGCCAAGGAACTAAAGATATATCTGATTCAGTTTCACAAGCAAAAGCTGCAGCTGCAAGAGTTCTGGCAACAATATTACAAGGCGAAGTACAAGTAGAATCAACAACTGCAGTAGTTAATGAGGATATTTGTTGCGGATGTCAATTTTGTATCAGCATGTGTCCTTATACAGCAATCCACTTTGATGAAGAAAAAGGCGTTTCGGTTGTTAATGAAGTACTATGTAAAGGATGCGGTACATGCGGATCAACATGTCCGAGCGGTGCCATTAAAAGCAAACATTTCACAGATCATCAAATCCTTTCACAAATAAACGGAATGATGGAGATGGAATTTGCAACAGATGAAGTGATAGCGTAAAGCAAGATACCGGACTGTATATGGGCAGACAAGCAAATTATAACAAAACAGATGTTAATAAACAGTAGGCAGTTAGCAGTCAACAGTAGGCAGTCAACAGTAGGCAGTAGACTGAAGACTAAAGACTTAAATATATATATTACAAGATAATAACAAATCAACAATATAAACCAAAGAATATGGAATTTAAACCAAAAATAGTCTCATTCTTATGCAATTGGTGTTCATATACCGGAGCGGATCTTGCCGGTACTTCTCGTATGAAATATGCCGATAATATCCGTGTTATTCGAGTGATGTGTTCCGGAAGAGTTGATCCAACCTTTGTATTGGAATCTTTCAGAAAAGGAGCTGACGGTGTTTTGATATGCGGATGCCATCCGGGTGATTGTCATTATCATGAAGGAAATTATAAATCTTTAAGACGATTTCATTTATTGAAGAAGTATATCAAAGAAATGGGCATTGATGAAAATCGATTAAGATTGGAATGGGTTAGTGCCAGTGAAGGCAGGGAATTTGCCGATCTGGTTGATGAAATGGCTGAACAGATAAAAAAACTCGGCCCTTGTAATGTAAAATCAGAAATGGAAACATTAACCTAATTCCGGTTTAAAGTTCAAAGTTCAAAGAGGTTCAAAGTATAAAGTTCAAAGGAGTTTGAAGTTCAAAAATCATAAAAATCAGCGTCTGAAGAGCTTAAAAAGAAAATAGTTTAACATTATGGAAAATAAACCTAAAATAAATTTAGCTGTTTACTGGGGAGCGGCATGCGGCGGTTGTTGCATATCTGTTTTGGATGTCCATGAAGGCTTATTCGATGTTGTAGCTGTTGCTGATCTCGTCTTTTGGCCAATCGCATTGGATTATAAATATAAAGATGTAGAAGCCATGCCTGACGGGCATATAGATTTATGTTTGTTTAACGGTGCCGTAAGAAACAGTGAAAATGAACATATGGCAAAGCTGTTAAGAAAAAAATCAAAAGTA
>JAUVIG010000181.1 GCA_030592825.1 Chlorobiota bacterium
TCCAAACTCAAAGTTCTGGAAACACCGGGAAGAATTGTAAATTCTTTGGGTTCTAATTGATTTTCCTCTGCTTTTTGCAAGTCGGAAATTATTAAATAAACTTTTCCCTGAATAATTTTATCTCCGGTATTAGTAACATCTACAATTAGTGTATTTTCATTATCGGATTTTCTCAAATTTTTAATAACAGCACTTGTATTATTATACGAATCGGGTGATTGAAATACATACACTCCGATACTCGGATTAACAGTAATACCCGCACTGGTATTTTTATCTCCTCCTATAGTCTCATTTTTCTCAATTGCTTCTTGTACAAAAAGCATTGCCCATTTTGTTGATTTTGCATTTTCGTTTTCAGGGACTTTCATTAATACATTAATTTTTTTTTGTTCATTCGGAGCAAGCTCAAAAAAAGCCGGTGTAATTGTAATCCAATCTGCACAAGACCTTTCCGTAGTATTCGGGTCTGAATAATCAATTTTACCGTTTTCGGAAATGTTCCAATCATTCAGAATTGTTATATAACTTCTTTTTTTATCTGATTGGTTTGTAACGTGCAGAATCATTCTCCCGCTTTGTCCGGGTTCTAAATTATAATCCATTCTTGTAGGTGCTATCTCAAATTTTTGAGCAAAAGTTGAGGAAAGACAAAATGCAAAACAGACTAAAATAAATACAATTTTTTTCATAATATATTTTTATATAAATAATTTAAAAATTAATTTTCCTTTTTTTCTCTGTTAATATGAAATTAACTGACGCACTTTTGTTAATTGAGTTCACTTTTATATTATTTTCTTTAAGAATTATCTTTTTTCCGAACAGATTATTAATTGACACAATATAGCTTTTATTATTCGGAACATAAATAATAAAGCTGCCGAAATGATCGGTTAATGTTGAATACTCTTTACCGTCTTCATCAACAGCTTTTATTCTGATATTCCCGACATCTATTAAGCCTAATGAAGAAAATCTGTCTTTTTGTAATTCAAGAGAACCTTTTATTTTTGCAGCTTGCACAAACGGGATTAATAATTCTTTATCTTCATTTAAAACAATTGTAGAATTATTACCAAAAAAATTGAACCAAGCTTGCAAATCATTAAGCGGCAGAAAATCAATTTCATATAATCCTTGAGGTATTTTTTTGTAATTTGCTCTTCCTTCAATATCAGATAACAGTGAAATATACATACTATACTTTTTAATTGTATCGCCCTTATTATCAGAGCTTTTATATTTTAGGTTAACTTTCACGTTGTCAATTGTGCTTTCATCTGCATCTAATTTTCCGTTACTGTTAATATCTTTAAAAAACGTAATATTTAAGTCGTAATTACCGGTTTTTTGATTTGAATATTCAAAGCCCTTAATGAATGTTGCTTCCAGTTTATTGATACTAAATTCTCCGCTTACTGCTCTTTGAAACTTTGAATCAATTCTTATATTAATATTTCTTCTTAAATTTAATTCAATACCGGTCATTATATTTATCCCTTGTGATTTATTATATGATGAATATTGATAATTACTTCCTATATCTAATAAAAGATGATTGTTATAAAAATACTGTTTATAAGAAGCAGTAATGTCAAGTTTAGAATATCCGTCTAAATAGATATTCTCATTAGGGTATATACCGTTTGAATATTTTAACTCTACAAAATATTCATTGTTTGAATTTAATTGATGATAAAATGAATTATTAAACATCATTTGAGTTTCATTTTTTATATGCAGGCTGTCAAAATCAGTATTTTTATATCCAAATAACCAAGTTGAATTAAATCTGATATTTGTCTTTGAATAATTTGATGTAAAGAAACAGGAATGTGAACTTTTCATAAAATTATCATTTTTTGAATAAGTTGTATATAATATTCCCGCTGTAAGTCTTACTTCCTTATAAATTGGTTTTGAGAGTTGTAGTTTTACGGAGTTTTCGTTAATCTCAAAATCATTATTTACATCATTTTTTTTGTTCAAATAATTATATTGAGCAAAAAGAGATGTGTTACCGGTTAGATTGTATTTTGCAAATAATACATTTCGGAGACTTGAGTTTATACGAATACTTTCTTTTTGAAAATAAAATTCATTAATCAAACCCACCGATATTTTCTTTGATATTGTGCCCTTATAGTTTAATGTATGTACATATTCATATTTTAAAGGATTTAGTTCATTGTAGAAATTTTCTCTGTTGAGTTTCAAATTAAAATTTACTGTATTAAATTTATTAATATTTAAACGTGAGGCCGAAACCATACTCAATGTATTATTGCTTTTACTTTTATCGGAATTTACTGCAATGCTGCTGTTTAAAAAAAAGTTTTTTGTTAACAATTTATGACCTGTGGCCAAACTTTGTTCATTCTTAATAATACTTTGATTTGCAAAAAAATACAGAAATTGTTGTTTATTTATTTTATAATGATAATCTAAAAATATACTGTTACTGATATTAAGGTTTTTGCCCAATGCTGAACCTGACGGCCCGATTCCGAACTTTAAATTGTTTGAATAATAATAAAGTGCGAGTTTATTGCTTGATAAAAAATTACCTCCTTCAGACAAATTGTTTAGTACAAAATCATACTTTAATGACTTTGATGTACTAAAAATATATTCGCCTCTTGTGAATACAGAATATTGCAACAGATTCGGTTCATTTAAATTATGTGTTTTAATACCGACAAGATTACCGGGTTTTGAACTTTCTTCTGCCAGATAATCGTAAGTACTGCTTAACTTTGAAACAGTGAATGCTTTTTCAAATGAATTAAAATCATTAAAGGCAATAATTTTTGATGTTTTTCCTGAAAATTGTTTGTCTTTATAAAACTTTTTCGGTTCAATACTCAATTTAATGCAAGTATCTTTCCCTGCATCTAAATACACCTGAAACTCTTCTGAATTATCAAATACTTTTATTTCATCTGTTATTTGCATTTCAATATAAATTGTTTCAGGAACATTCCCTTTATTATTGATTTTTAATATTACCGGGTTTTGCTCGTTTTCCGGATTGATAAAAACATCATTGTTACTGATTTCAAATTTCCAATTATGTTTTGCTTTAATATTAATTATTGTGCTTGCATGTAATGTATCTGTTTTATTAAATATTAAGTTTGCCCTTATTATAAAATCAAAATTTGTTTCAGCTTTTTTATCAACTATTAATCTGACCGGGACAGACTTTGAAGTGCCCGGTTTCAGTGTTAACTTTTTTTGGAAAAATGATATACTTTTCCAACCCTTCGGAATAATAATTTCTTGTTCAAAACTTACTTCTTTATTCGATTTATTTTCAATTTTTAATACATTAAAATATGCTTTATCAGGGTCTTGATTTTTTTGAATTTTTATAAATTGATATTCAATTTGTTTCGCAATATTGCTTTCTTGAGCAAGAAGGGGAAATGAGATTGTTAACATCACAAAACATATCACTATGCAGCCCAAGAACCTCATAAAACTCAATCAATTATTTCAGTAACAACATATTGAATATCCATAGTATAGGAACCTTTTTTTAAGTTTTGCATGAAAATTGATTTTTGTTTCATATCTCCTGATTGAGTTCCCATTTCATAAAAAAGGATAAAATTATTTGTATAGTAATCTCCGGCGTTGGAATTGATACCGTCGTATTCCAATAATATTTTTTCAGAAGGAATAATACCGAGAGGTATCTCATCAGCATTATTAATAATTGTATTTAATCCTTGCCATAATATAGTTATTCCGATATTATCTGTCGGAATTTCGGTATTTCCGTTGTAATGTAAGAATGGAGATACTGACCGAACACCAAATTTCCAATTTGCAGTTGAATTTATACTTGCCATATGGAAATAATCCCAATTATCGTATCCTCCAAGCCCGTTTTTATAATCATTCAAAGTATTAAAATCAAAAATAACAGGCATATAACCGGCAGAACTCATATCTAAATACATTGTTGTATTAAGATTAGAAGTTAATGTAATAACTTCGGATTCGTTAACTTGAGCAGTTATGGAGTTTAAAAAAATCATCAACATTAATGCAGCAGTCAACAGTAAGTTTTTAGTTTTCATTTTCAATTAATTTAAAAGGTTAATATTTTACGGATAATATATTTTAGAATCATCCCTGTAACTCGAAATATTTTCATACCAATTTTGGTATAAATCCCCGGAACTTTCGGCCCAATTCGCAAATTTTAAATAGGCACTGATAATATTCTTATTTTCATATGTCCAATTGAAAGTTCCGTTAATATTTAAAGCCCACGGTAAATAGTTACTTGTTTTATAATATATTCCTTCATTCTCAAGGGTAAAATCATCACCTGTTCCGAATAATGATGTATTTGCCAGATCAGTAGGCTCATAATCAGGCAAATGTATCTCATTTCCTCTTTGCCCGTTACTTATCAAAAACGGATTATACGGTGGTGTTCCTAATTCATTAGTTGGAACAGGAGCAATTAAGTTTGCAGTTATAAATAATGTATCCGGAATAATATATTCAGAATCTTCAAGAACATTAACAAGCATGCCGCTTGAGGATAAAATATCAGAAGCATTTTCAAAAGCAATAATTACGGCATTTGTTTGGCCTTGTTCTGTTCCGTTTGAATTCATTGATGTATATCCCACCCCTAAATTGCTGCCTGTTACAGACTCAATACTTGTATAGCTGACAGGTAACTCAAATCCGAAACCGTTAAAATAATTTGCACCAACAGCTTGTACTATAAGGCTGAATTCAATTTTTGCAACATCATTGTTATTATCAGTAATTTGGTTAATATTGTATTCCAAAACCAAATCGTTAAAATCATAATCTCCTGAAATCGGCCAAAGATCCTCAAAAACCAATGTTCCGTTATAATAGTTATTAAATGCAAGATTCGGATTTCCGGGATAATCATCATATTCATCTAATACTCCGTCTCCGTCATTGTCTTCGTAACTTGCAGTTTTATTATATTGTTGAGGTTCTATTGCGGAAATCGGATCAACTGTAACATAGAACACAGCATCATTAAAATCGTTGTCGCAAGATGAGTAGCTTCTTTTAATATCTTCAAAACCCAATAACATAATATCTCTGCTGTCGTCATATAATAAAACATTATGTTGTTGAAGTTCAGGATCATTTTCAGGGTTTAATTCAGGATTTGAATATACTTTATAAATTCCGTCAGTTACATCAGAGTTACGCCACCCTTGTGCAATTAAGCACCAACCTATTTCAGTATTTTCGGGAAAACTTCCCAAATAAATTTTATTACCTGAAACAAGACCACCTGCTGTAGGATATGAAACATTCGGAAATACAACGGTAAGATATTCAATATCTTCGACACTTTGTGGTTCATTTCCTATATCATAGGTGTAATAAGCAAGAACATTTTTCCAACCTGCTCCTTCATGTACAAAAGTTATCCATACATCTGCATCTTCATAAAGTTTTGTATTACATTCACTGCCTACTGCGAGATATTCAGGATGACTTTGTGTTAAAGGAACTCTTTCAGGTAAAGATGCATTAATATCCGCTAAAAAATCACTGCTGATTGTGTCATTTTGCGGTTCTAAATAATCAGGTACACCCAAGCTGTTCCAAGCTCCCATAAATTGGTAATCTAAAGATTCAGAATAAAAAAACCCACTTTTTCCTGATGATTTATTACCAATTGTATAGTTAATTTCATTATTTATTGCCGGTAGTTTGATTTGACTCGGAAGTCCGACATATTGAGGACAAACATATATGTATTCAATATTATCAGGTATAGAGAAACTTGCTGAGAAGACTCCGTTATTATTTGTAATTCCTTTAAATAATAATGTTGCATTTTCATTTAATAAATTTGTTTCTTCATTAAAATATTCTTGATCATAAATTTCAATAACTGCATCTATTATCGGATCATTATATGAATTTACTGCAGAAATATCAACAGAAATATTTTTTGTTGTCTTATAGTCAAAATCTTGTGCAATTACTAATTTATCAATTTCAGAATCTGCATCATCGAAGTATACATGTTTTCGACAAGAATTGCTAATCAAAATAAGAAAAATCGGGATGATTAATTTTATGAAATTTTTTATTTCCATAATTATTAGATTATCAGTAACTTTTTCTCAAAATTAGCACTTTCAATAATGAATAAATAGAGTGTTTTTACTTATATCATTGTATTAGGTGTTTATACTTAATTTCAGCATGAACATGTAATATATTTTACATTTGCACCATTTTCTTCATGAGACTCTAAGGTATCTTTATACCAAAACAGATATTCAACAATGCTTTGGAAATCATTATGAAATCCGGCATAAGTAAATGAAACCCTTTGCCAACCCCAAATTGTTTTCTTTTTCAACACATAGACGAAACCAAAGTTTCTGAGATGCCAACCGTAAACAACTTTGAAACCGTTGATTAAAATATATTCTTTTCCGAAAAAGCATCTTTTAGAGTTTGGTATAATCGAATTATTTTTGCTGTCAGTTTTCATTATTTTAAGTTTTAGTTTGTTATTATTATAAAGAAAGTAAGCTCAACTTCATTTAAAGATTTATAAGATGTATCAACTTACTTATTATATTGTTCTAATATATCTAATGCTGCATCCACCAACTTTTCCCATTCTTCAAAAACATCATTGCTTACCTCTAACCAATTCGGCATATAATCATTATCAAACGAAAGTATTTCGATTATTGCGTCTTTATTATTTTCAACTATTCCTTTTTTTAACAAATTGATTGCCTGTTCTGTTGTTAATTTTTTCATGACTTTTAATTAATAAGTATTAATAATTTGTTTGTTTGCAAATGATATTTCAAAGCAAATGCCAAAGCGTGTAACTGTTACATAACTAATTGCTTACAGAGATTTGCCGGAAGTGTGTTGAAGATAAATATTTACAATATCGAAGAATGTATTCAATTTAAAGCAAATACTGAAGGTTGAAATCATCTGAATATCAGCATGTTTAAGTATTATTCTTCGTTTATGAAGACAGTAAACCATTTTTGAAGACCTGTTTAAAAAACATACTAAATAACCGCAAATACACTAATAATCAATATTTTATATGGTCCTTCTTTATGTAGGAAATAATTTATTTATAACCGATTAGGAATACTTATTGAAAAATATTATTTTTGACAAGAAAAAATGTAACACAATATAATTTTGCATAAAAGAGAAATATACGTAACAGGGAAATTTGAGTTATGTAAATACAAATGTTGTGTGTCATAATTAAATAATTAGAAAACGACTGAAAGAATGGAAAAATTAAATTGTGCTATTTGTTCTAAAAA
>JAUVIG010000084.1 GCA_030592825.1 Chlorobiota bacterium
AAATTCGCAAATTCCAAAATCTTCATATCTACATAAGTAAAATATTTGTTTATATCCGTAGGATTTCAAATCTAATTGCAAATATCCGTTTTGATATTCAATCATGTTGCCATAACTTTGTTTTGATTTTATAAACTAAATTATAATCTTATGAAAAAGTTTGTTAAGATTTCAGTTATTGCAAGTTTATTCATTTTATTATCATTGAATATATTTGCTCAAAAGCCGAGTTTAACGGTTTTAAATATGGATTCGCAAGGTTTACAGTACACACCTAAACAATTAGGAAATTTGATGAGGATGGAAGTTGAGAAGCTTGATAAATTTGAAGTTACGGACAGATATGATGTAGCCTATCTTGTTGAAAAACATAACTTAAAGATTGATAATTGCTACGGAAAAATTTGTCTCGTTGAAATCGGCAAACTGTTAAAATCAGATAAAATGATGAGTGGCAGTGCCGAATTGTATGGTAATAAGATAATATTATCTTTAAGATTAGTTGATGTTAAATCAGAGAGAATAGAAAAAGCACAAGTGAAAGAGTTCTTAAAGTATCCGAATGAAATTCAAACTATGATCAGAATTGTTATGTATGAAATGTTTGAATTGCCTATGGATGGCTTAGCAAATCAAATTAAAAGTTTAACTAATGTAGAACAATATGAAAATGTATTAATTAATCCTGACAAGAATAAGCTAAATTTATCAGGTCCGAGATTAGGCTTGACATATTTTCACGGAACTATTGCTGATATTATGCAAGAAGATAAACATAAAGGAGGCTATGATGTTTATCCTTTAATGTTTATGTTTGGTTATCAGTTTGAAGTTCAATATCTTAATTCAGGAAATTTTCAAGCACTTTTTGAATTCATTCCTACAATTACAGGTGTTGATCAAGGTTTATTGATGCCGAATTTATCAATTCTTATGGGTTTCAGACATAATATCGGAGGTTGGGAATTGGCATTAGGACCCACAGCCGGATTAACTAAAAAAGCAAACGTATATTCAGAGGGAGATATATGGCATTTAGCAAGTGATTGGAATGACAGCACAGCTAATCCGTATCTTATTGAAAAGCGTATGGACAGCAGAGGAGATATAACTTATCATACAGGATTTGTATTTGCTTTCGGAAAATCATTCAAATCAGGACATATGAATTTTCCTGTTAATGTTTTTGTAATACCGTCTAAAAGCGGGATGCGATTCGGCCTTACTTTCGGTTTTAATGCTAAGAACAAACAGTATAATTAGTTGACAAATATTCCGGTTGCTCATGCAGCCTGAATATTTACTGATTTTATACTAATAACTTTTAACTTGTTAGTCCAAAAGACTGTGAATAATCAACCCCCTTCTTAATTTCGGTTCAAACCAAGTTACTTTCGGCGGCATAATCATGTCATTATCAGCAATATTCATAAGTTGTTCCATTGAAACGGGAAATAAAGCAAATGCTGCTTTCATTTCTCCTGAATCCACTCTTTTTTTCAATTCACCGAGTCCTCTGATTCCTCCGACAAATTCAATTCTTTCTGAACGTCTTAAATCTTTAATGTCTAAATGCGGAGCTAAAACTTGTTCCGTTAAAATTGTAACATCCAAAACACCAACAGGGTCACTTTCATTATAAGTACTGTTTTTGGCAGTTAGTTTATACCAGTTTTCGTCAAGATACATTGAAAATTCGTGCAATTTATTTGGTTTGTATTCCTTACTGCCGATTTTTTCAATATCAAAACTTGCTTTCAGTTTTTCAATGAATTCATCATTGCTTAATCCGTTAAGATCTTTAACCACTCTGTTGTAATCAATAATAGTTAATTGGCTTGCCGGAAAGTTTACCGATAAAAAGAAGTTATATTCTTCATTTCCGGTATGATTCGGGTTTTGTGCTTTGCGTTCTTTTCCTACCAAAGCAGCAGCAGCAGTTCTGTGATGGCCGTCAGCTACATAAATGTATTCAACTTCGTTTGCAAAAGTTTCTTCAATTTTTTTAACGGTTTCTTCATTATTAACAACCCACATTTGATGTCTTATGTTATCATTTGATGTGAAATCATATTCAGGTTTATTTGCTGTTTTTTCTGAAACTATTGCATCAATTGTTGCATTATCTTTATACGCAAAAAATACAGGACCTGCATTTATGTTAGAAACTCTCACATGATTCATCCTGTCTTCTTCTTTATCCGGACGAGTTAACTCATGTTTTTTTATTATGTTGTTCGTATAATCTTCAACGGCTGCACCTGCCACAAGTCCGTATTGTGTTCTTCCGAACATGGTTTGGGCATAAATGTAATATGACGGTTTTTCATCCTGAATTAAAGCATCTTTAAATAACTTCTCAAAGTTACTTTTTGCTTTTTCATAAACCTGAGCAGAATGAATATAAATGTCTTCGGGCAAATCAATTTCCGGTTTGTTAATATGTAAAAACGAATACGGATTTCCTTCCGCTTCTTTTTTTGCTTCTTGCGAATTTAAAACATCATATGGCCTTGAAGCAACTTTTTCAGCCAATTCAGGCTTGGGTCTTATTCCTTTGAATGGTTTTAGTATTGACATATTTGTTTGATATTTAGTTTGTTATTAATTTTTCTATTTCATTAATCATATTTTTTACGGGAACTAATAATGAAATAACATCTTCATCTGTAATTTCAAATATATTATCGTAATCTGCTTTTTGTCTCAGAAAAAAAAGTCTTGCTAATAATTCTCCGTATTTTGTATCCATTTTGTTATTCTTAATAAAATGAAGAGAAAATTGCTGTTTAATTCCGGAGTGTGTTCTTGCAGTTATTTTATTCTTTACAAGCAATGCATTAACAGCATAAAATATTGAATAATATAATCTGTTAACAGCCGAATTATAAAATCCATTGTCAATCAAAGATCTTGCTGCTTCAAAAGTTGTTTTAGCCGAATTGATTCGATGACTGATATATTGTTCTCTTTCTTTATCGGTCATAATAAAACTCCTTCTTTTTTTACATTATGATAAAATGGTGTAATCCTTTGCTTTGTATGCCAATCTTTTTTGTAATAAACAAAAATTGAAAAAATTTGTTCTAATTCTAACTCAAGTTTATATAGATGGTTTACAAATTTACTCTCAATTTTAAAATTAACCGGATAATCAGTTAAAACAATAATATCCCAATCAGAATCTTCATTATCATCACCACGGGCCCGTGAACCGTATAGAATTATTTCAGCATTCTTATCAATTTCAAGAATATTTTTCTTTATTAAGTCGGCAATATTTCGATTTTCAGTTTTTATCATTATGTTTATGCTAAACTGTTGTAAGTGATTTTTTACAAATTTACTTAATTATATTTTTGCATCATTTAATTTAAAGAAATAACAATGCAGCAATGAAACAATTTAACAATGCAAAAGTTATTTATTCACCTGAAAAGTCGTATCACCGTTTTCAAAATAATTAATAATTTGAGTAGCAGATGCAAAGGCTGCATTCAAATTTGCTTCAACAGTTTGTGCTCCTGATTTTTTTGGTGTAAAGAATACTTGATTTTCAAATTTTTCTTCAAACTCTGTTCTTTTATCCGGAGCAATATCAGAAATATAAGTAAAATCACTTCTTTCGTTCATAAGTTTAATCATTTCATCTTCATGAATAACTTCTTTTCTGGCAGTATTTATAAGTACTGCACCTTCCGGCATTTTTGAAAGTAACTTATAATCAATTGATTGCTTTGTATCTTCATTTGCAGGAATATGAAGAGAAACATATTGACAAATTTTATATAATACATCAGCAGAATCTAATACTTTTACACCGTCTTTTTCAATATCTTCTTTAGAAACAAAGGCATCATAAGCAAAAATTTCCATTCCGAAACCTTTTGCTATGGTTGCTACTCGTTTACCAACATTTCCATAAGCATGAATACCCATTTTTTTACCTAATAATTCAGTTCCGGATTTTCCGTTGTATTTTCCTCTGGCCATTAATACAGCCATCCCCATTGCTAATTCAGCAACTGCATTTGAGTTTTGTCCGGGTGTGTTCATTGCAACAATACCTTTTTCAGTTGCTGCTTCCAAATCTATATTATCATAACCTGCTCCGGCTCTTACGATTATTTTCAATCTGTCGGTTGCTTCTATTACTTCTCTTGTTGCTTTATCACTTCTGATAATTAAAGCATCTGTATCTTTAGCTGCATTGATAAAATCTTGCTTATCTGTATAATTTTCCAATAATGCAAATTCGTATCCTGCATCTTCTGCTGCTTTCTTTATTCGCCCAACTGCTGCGGGAGCAAATGGTTTTTCTGTTGCTACTGTTATTTTCATATCTTATTGTTATTTAGTAAATTAGTAAAATAGTGATTTTGGGTTTTTGTAATAATAGTGAGTTAGTAAAAATAGTAAATTAGTTATTTAGTAATTTAGGGTTTAAGTAATTTAGTGAAATAGTTTCTTTTTGAATCATACTTTTCTATTCTTACCAATTCACTAAACTTACTAATTTACTGTTTTACTAACTCACTATTTCACTCTTTGGTTTGCTTCTGCTTCTTTTTTTCTTACATACTTTTTTAGTCCTGATGACATTTTTGATAATTCAACTAACTTTTCTCTTGATTTATTTTTTTCTGTTTCTGTTATATATTTTCTTCTGTATGCTAATGTTGTACAGACTACACATTCTCTTGTAGAACCTGCTGCAATTTTCATATATCTGAAAAATAAACCGAATGTTTCACCATATCCTTCTCCAAGATTTAAAGCAATTGAATCAGCAGCTCTTCTGAACTGTGAAGTGAGACCAAACATTTCTTCTTTCGGAAACTTCTTTGTCAATTCAAAAACAAAATCAATATATTCTAATGCTTTTTGATAAAGTTCTAAACTCTCAAAATCAAAAACACCGGTTTTATTTGAATATGTTTTTTTCATCTGTTAGTAATTTAGTGAGATAGTGAAATAGTAAATTAGTGAGTTAGGATTTTAGTAAATTAGGGTTATAGTTATTCAGGGTTTTAGAGATTTAGGAACTTACTATTTTTCCTAACTTACTAAATAACTAACATTCCTAATTCACTAAATTACTAATTTTTTTCTTCAAATTCCTTCATAACATCAACTAATGCATTAATACTGTCAATTGACATTGCATTATAAATTGATGCTCTGAAACCGCCGACAGAACGATGCCCTTTTATACCGATCATTCCTTTGGATGCTGCAAATTCGCCAAACTGACTTTCTAATTCTTTATATTCATCATTCATTATAAAACAAATGTTCATTATTGAACGGTCTTCTTTAGCTACAGTTCCTTTGAATAATTTATTCCTTTCTATTTCATTATATAATGTGTCGGCTTTTTCTGTATTCCTTTTATTCATACCTGCAACACCGCCGTTTGCTTTAATCCATTTTAATGTTTGCAAAGCCGTAAAAACAGGAATTACCGGAGGTGTGTTGAACATTGAGTTTTTATCAATATGTGTTTGATAATTTAACATTGAGGGAATCTTACGATCTGTTTTTCCTAATATGTCATTTTTTATAATAACAAAAGTTACACCTGCAGGAGCCAAATTCTTTTGTGCACCGCCGTATATTATTGCATATTTTGAAATATCAATTTTTCTGCTGAAAATATCCGAAGACATATCAGCAACCAACGGTACATTTACATCAAGATCTTCAAGAAGTTCTGTTCCGTATATGGTATTATTTGTTGTGATATGAAGATAATCTATATCATCGGGAATGTCATAACCTTTTGGAATTGAGAAGAAATCATCATCTTTGATCTCTATTATTTCGCCGAACATTTTTGCTTCTTTAATGGCTTTTGTTGCCCAAGTTCCTGTATTAATATACATGGCTTTTTTCTTCATCAAGTTATAAGGTATCATTGCAAATTGTGTACTTGCACCGCCACCGAGAAATAATACCGAATAACCTTCAGGTATATCCAATAATTCTTTAAACATTGCAACAGCATCATTCATAACAGCATCGAATTCTTTTGATCTGTGTGAAACAGAAGCAAGAGTTAATCCGGTTCCTGCAAAATTTTGTAATGCCTTTATTGTTTCATCAATTGCTTCTTGAGGCAAAATTGACGGTCCTGCATAAAAATTATGTTTTTTCATATTTATTGATATTTAAATTTATATATTAAAAAAATCATTTGTACTACTATTATTTTAGAAGAACTATAATACTTAATGCTTCAATGATTAAATGCTGTAATGCTTAAATAAAATGCATTATGATTGATTAAACAAAAGTATCTTTCTTTTGAAAAATAAAGTTATATTATTTAATGCCGGTTATTGAAGCATTAACTCATTGAAGCATTTTAGCATTTGATAAATTATTCAATAAGCTTGTTCATTTAAATTAATTGCCGCTATAATCATGATAGTATTAAATAATTATGCAAATTTGCAAAAATTTAACAAATAACGGAACTGTTTTTGAATGATTTTTATCAATTTTTAATATTTTATCAGGTAAAATTCACACAATATATATTTATTATGAAGAATACATTCTTATTAATTTTCATTTTTTTAATGTTATCATCTTCAGTCTTCGGACAAAGCCAAATTATTTTTGATAAAGAAGATACAAAATCTTTTTTAATGAGATACAGGCAAGGAGAGAGTAATATCAAGAGAATGATATTTACAAAGATTGCCAAAGCTTACAATAAACCTGTTTCAAATGTCAGTTTAACATTTTCCTATAAGCAAAGAAGGCAAATATTAAGACGAGGAAATAAACTTGAGTTCATTGTAAAATTAAGGGATATTAATATTTCAGGAGATAAAATGTATAGAGAATTTGATATAGGGAAGACTCTGATTCCCGGTAAAACCTCTTTTACATTAAAGTGGTTAAGAGGAAATACAGTTGTAAACGAGTTTATGTTTAATGATGTTTCTGTTTCCGGGAATAATGTAACGATTGTTAATATGACTGTAAGCGATTCTGTTCAAGCAAATAACAATAAGATAAGATTAACTGATAAAGTGTTTGATTACACACAACAAAATAAGCAGCAATTTGATCGCAAAGTTAATTTCATTAATAAATATTATAATGAAAATCTTATTGCAAGAAACAAATTAAGATATCTCAATAATATTAATTCAGACAGAGATTATTTAATTCACTTGGAGAATTTGAATGATATTTATATACTGAGAGATACAGCAAATAATACGACAGCTTATGTTAATTCTGTCAAGCAAAAATCATTTTATAAAAGTTTGCCGTTAAATACGAATGATCCTAAAGGATTAAAAAATAAGTTATCTAATATCAATAATAAAGCTAAAGCTTTAAGAGATGTGTGTACTGATATTTTGGAAAATTTTGATCAAATATATTATGAAAGAGGAATAGAAATGTTGGCAAGGCATAATCCGAGTAAAGCAGATTATTATTTTAATAAATCATTGGAAGTAAATCCGATGTTTGCACCTTCTCATTTTCAATTGGCAAGATTATATTATAACAGCGGTTATATTGATAAAGCTGTAAATAAAATTTTTGAAATAAGAGGAATGAATCCTGATCAGGAAACAAAGATGCAAACTGTTGAATTGGCAAGAGGGATTTATAATGATTTTTTGTTGGATGCCGGAGAATTGAATAATACCGGAAGATATGATGAAGCAATCAGTATTCTTCAAAGAGCAAGAGATATTTGCAGAGATTTTCCGGAAGTAATTTGTCGATCTAATATGGATGTTGAAATGTCTCGCGCTGTAAACGGTAAGTATAAAATAATTTTAAATGATATTGATATTAATTTAAGGAATAAAAATTTACAAGAAGCAGAACGTATTATTAAAGCTGCAATAGATTTTGCAGAAAACAGCAGGGCTTTTATACCTGATAATTCTCAAGTTGCTGAACGTATTTCAGATTTGTATTTCATTTATGTGGAAAAAGGAGATCAATTAACTTTGAAGAGAAGTTTTGATAAGGCTGTTTTAGAATATAATCAAGCATCCCGAATTTGTAAAAGTTACAGTGAAATAAATTGTACTGATGAGTTGAACAAAGGATACTTTAATGCAAGAACCGGTATTTACAGTTTATATATTAATGATGCAGAACAAATATTCAGATCAGGCAAAAATTATGAAGCAGAAAGGAAAATCGAAAAAGCAATTGCATACAGAGAAAAATATAATTTGAAACAAGATTCAAGAGAAGATCGTTTGTTTTTGGATATAAAACAGTCTATATATACAGGACTCATTGAAGACGGGAATTCATACAATACATCAGGAAATTATAAAGAAGCTCTCAGTAAATATAATAATGCAAAACAAATTGAAAATAATTATTCGATAAGAGCAAATACAAGTTTAAGCAAATATATTTTTGAATCAGCCAAAAGTCTGGTTCTGAATATAATAAATGAAGGTAAAAGCAAAGTTAAGGTAAATAATTTGAAAATTGCCAAACAAAAATACAATGATGCAAAAGCACTTATTGCAAAATATTCTCTCGCTACGGATAATACTGTAAATAATGCAGTATCTGATTTGAAAGGATTGATTTTTAAACAAGAATGCATAAATGCACAAAATAAATATGATGATTACTATCAAGAAGCTTTAGATTTTATTTCTGAAAAGAAATATATACCTGCTGATAATAAACTTAATGATGCTTTGTCTCATACCGACAGTTATTTTCAATGTGAAATTGATACTAAGCAAGCAAAAAATAAAAAAGATTATATTTCATCGGCAGTAAATTATTCCGAAAAGATTAATGCTGTAAATAATAATATTAATAGAAAGAATTATAAATCTGCCCTTGAGAAATATATGTCAGCCGAGACTTATTATAAAACTCAATCAATAAGAAAATTCGGAATTTCACACACACTTTTATATGATTTCATATCTGCAAATAATACTGATTTTATTATTTATTCGGCAGGTTTTTATAATCATAATAAAGAATTTGAAAAAGCAATAAATTTGTTGAAGGAAGTCAGCAGAAGACAAGCAAAGAGTAAATATTCAAAAGATGTCCAAGTTGCTCTGGGAACTGATTTGGCAACATATGATTTTAATCAAAACCCAAACGGAAATTATAAATCTAATATTGCAAAATATGCAGGAGGAGATAAATTTTTTAAATATTTCGGCAAAGCATACAAAAAGCAATCGAAACGGTTGGATTAAAAATAATTTATTATTTTATATTGACAATTTATAATTGAAAATTATTCAATTCAGTGATTTTTTAAAATATTTTCTATTCGTTTTAATTCGTGCATTCGTGGCTTTTATTGTTTTTGTTAGTTTGTAAGCAGCTAATAATGAGGTGAATAAAAAGGCAGCTCTTCATCTTTCATATTTTTCATTTTTCCTTCTATTTTTTTGTCATCTCCTTCCATTTTTATTTAACTTTTACAACAATTGTGTTTGACAGAAGATCGTGCATACCAATTTCATAACCGAATAAATATGAGTAATAATCCAAAATAAATAATCGTGTAATTGTCCTTATTAATATTCTAAAAAATCCAATTTTTCCGGTTCCTCTTCTGATTACTTTTGTTTTAGTTATTTTCTTGCCTAATGTTTGTCCTGAAATTAATTCAAAAATTGAATAATATGATATGTGAATAATTAAAAATATTAAAGTCGGGATAATATTGTCGGTTCTGTAAAAGGATTCTGAAAAGATGAAAAATGCATTGAATAAGATTGTAAAAATTAAGATCAACAAATTATCAATGATAAAGTTTACAACTCGTTCCGGTTTTCCTGCTAATTGTATTCTTGAACTTTGGTTTTCAGGATTTTCCATATAAATATTGGCGGTTAAATATATTAATAATAAATTTAAGCTCTTTTTCAAGTTGTTGTATTATTTTTGGTTTCATGTTTTTCTGTTTTCTTGATAAAGTGCAATTTAACATTTTAACAGCAAAACTTGTAATAGGAATATAAACTTTTTTGTATTTATAATACAAGCTAACATAATTCCTAATATCCGCAAGTCATCGGATGAATTAGTTTATTAACAGCAATATATATAAAATAGATTATTTCACTTTAATTTTATCATTCATCCGATGACTGTTAGTCTGTACTGACCGAAGCCTTCGCTTCAAGCGAAGGCTTCGGTATAAATGACACTGCCGGATTTTACATATTCCTTCTCAAAATATCTTCAATCCGTTTAACTAAATCATTAACCGACAGCGTTTTGTCATTCGGCACTGATTCTTGTTCCAAAGCATCAGTTATTTCATCTAATTTTTTCAGTAAGAAATCAAATTTTTCTTGCAATAATTCTTTATCTTCTGTTTGCCAATAATCACCTTCATCAAGAACTTGTAAATTAGGTATGTATTTCTTTTTAAGATATTTCAGCAACTTAATTATTGTAATGTGAATATCAGTAGTTGCAAAATTAGTTTTTACGGAAACATAAAATCTTTCATCTCCGGGTTGTAAGTCTTTCATTAAAGCAATCATACTGACGAGTTTATTATCACTGTCAGTTAAAATTGCAAAAGATTCACAATCTTTATGAACATTCATAATAATACCGAGAAAGTCTTCATCATCAATAACCGTATGGTCCCATTCCATTTCGTTACTGATATCAGTTAATTCATTTATAAGAGACCTTTTCTTGGTTTCTTCTACTGAACCTGAATAGTGTATTGTTAGCATATTATTTTTTACTCACAAATTTAACAGAATTAACTTTAAAACTTATCCAAACTTCTTTGTTTTCACTTAATTCTAAATTTTGAACAGATTCCTCCGTTATATTAACTGAAATTTTAAGCCCGATATCTACGACAATTTCTTTTCCGAAACGTGATGAAAATATACTTGTTACCTTACCTTTAAAATTGTTAATTGCACTTGACTTTTGTTTGTTTAAAGAAATAACAATTGACTCGCTTGGTATCATTATATAACCGCCGCACATTTTTTTATCGGGATTAACTTGGATTGTAACAACATCATTAATTAAAACCTTATTTGCTGAAGTATATCTTGCTTTAAAGAAATTTTTTACTCCGGTAAATTTTGCAACAAACTCTGATTTCGGATTATGAAAAATTTCATCGGGTTTACCTTTCTGAATGAGTTTTCCGTTATGCATTACTGCAATTTTTCCGGATAAAGACAGGGCTTCTTCATACTCATGCGTAACATGAACAATTGTTTGCCCTTGATTATTCAATTTTCGGAGTAATTCTCGTAAATTTTCTCTCAATCTTACATCTAAAGAAACTAAAGGTTCGTCTAATAATAAGCATTTGGGTTTTAGAATCAGGGTTCGTGCTAAAGCTACTCTTTGTAATTCGCCACCCGAAAGATCGTTGGTTTTTCTTTTGAGTAAATGTTTTATTTCTAATTTTTCAGCTGTTTTGACGACATTATTCC
>JAUVIG010000490.1 GCA_030592825.1 Chlorobiota bacterium
AAAAATTGTTTTGGCTTATCTAAAAATGATTAAATGATATAATGCTTAAATGCTATAATAAAAGTGATGCTCAATTATGCAAATTATTTACTGCAAGTACATTACATGTTAATAAGCTTAAATATAATACACACTAATTATTGAAGCATTTAAGCATTGTATCATTGTAAAATATTTATTAAATATCAATATTTAAAAAGTTTCGCTAAATTCGTGGTAGTACCAAAATATATAATCTGTCTGTCAAAAAATTATAAAGAACCGAAAAAACTTGTTCAAAAATCAGAAATATAATGCAACCTTCCGGCAAGCTTTTTGGTCTTTGAATATAAGAAATCAAGATTACAAACGTTAATACAAAAAACAAGGAAATGAATAAGATTATTTTTATTTTTATTTTAGGGATTTTTGCATCCGGAAATCTCTTTGCACAATGGGGAAATGGTACCGGCACATTAAGTTCCGGAAATGACGGTAATATTAAATGGGAATCAAAAATTATTGATATTGGTGATATTCAACAATACAACCGGCAAGAAATAATTTATAAACTTACTAATGTAGGAGGAAAACCAATAATTATTTCTAATGCAAAAGGATCATGCGGATGTACTGAAATTAAATATTCTAAAAGACCAATACTTCCGGGAAAGACTACCTCAATACTGGTAAATTTTGATGCAGAAGATCCCGGCGTTTTTAATAAAACAATCACTTTAACAATGAATATTGAAAACAGTTCACAAGTATTACACTTGAAAGGTACAGTGATTAGATAATATTAATTCTTTGAGCATAACAATATAAGACCTCTGAAAATTCACAGGTCTTTTTTTATTCCAAACTAATTTCTTTAACAGTAAAATCAGAATGATCAATATTATGTTCTAAATAAGCAATTTTATTTTCAGATACAAAGTAGAAATCATTACCCGGAACTGAAGAGCAAATACTTCCGCAAAAAAAATGAACATTCCTGTCAAATTTTTGCTTTTTTACTACTTTCCCTTCATTATTTAATGATAGTATAACAATTCTGCACACAGCCTTATAATTATGTTTCATTTCTTGGTTTATAATCACAAACATAACTTTCTTTCCGTTTGGTGACCATGCAGGACCGGAACAACCGTCAATATCATCATAATTATAAAACAGTAAATTATCCTTTCCTGTATCAAGATTATATTGCCTTACTCCTTTATGTTCATATGTTAAAATATTACCGGTAATATCAATCATTGAAGGGCAATCCAAAACCACACTGAATTTATCCGGCAAATCAACTTCATTTCCTCTATTGTCAATAATTTTAAAAACAAAACAAGATGCATAACTGTCTGTTTCAACCAATTTATATTTTGATTGGGAGAATAAAATATTTGAAATAAAAACAGGGATTAATAAGATTAAGAGCTTTTTCATTTTTTTTTTACAATTTACAACAAAAATTTTATTGTTTCCGCTTTTTGTTAAAACAAAATCCTTACAGTCAAAACAATATTGCGAAATAAATATCGGCACAGTTTATGTTTGTGTATTATAAACTCCTACAAATCAATACTATGCTAAAAAGAACTCTTTTCTTCGTAAATCCTTATCATTTGTATGTAAAAAATAAGCAATTATATGTTACTGATAAATTAGTAAAGAAAGACCGAATGGTACCTGCTGAAGATATTGGTTATGTGATCTTTGATAATAAACAAATAACTTATACTCATTCTGTTATGCAATTATTTTCAGAGAATAATACAGCAGTAATTTTTTGTAATGATAAGCATATGCCTGCTTCTATGATGATAAATTTTGAATCGCATCATTTGCACGGACAGCATGCAGATTATCAAATAAAAGCCACAGAACCGTTAAAAAAGAGTTTATGGCAACAAACGATTAAAGTAAAAATCAGAAACCAAGCAGGTGTTTTGGAATATTTCGATAAGAACGGTGAAGCATTAAAGGAAATATCTAAACATGTAAAAAGCGGTGATACAACAAACAGAGAATCGTATGCCGCACGAATGTATTGGAAACAACTTTTTGATAATTTTATAAGACACCGAGACGGAAAACCGCCAAATTCAATGCTGAATTTTTGTTATACAATTTTACGTTCTGCTACTGCAAAAGCCTTAGTCGGTTCCGGATTATTACCGGCTTTAGGTATTCATCACAGAAATAAATATAATGCATACAGATTGGCTGATGATATTATGGAACCGTACAGACCGTTTGCTGACAGAATTGTTAAAGAAACATTTACAAAATTTCCGGATTATAAAGATTTAACAAAAGAAATAAAATTTGAATTATTAGATATTTTAACAAGCGATGTTAATTTTAAGGAAGTAACACGCCCTTTATCAGTTGGATTAAGCATGACTGCTGCATCATTGGTAAAATGTTACAAAGGAGAAAAAAAGAAAATCTCATATCCTGTTTTGAAATAAATTTGACAAAAACCCTGACAGGGGTCAGCAGTTATATTAAATAAATAAAATGCATCAAATTAGATTAAATGCCTATAGAATTATGTGGTTATTTGTATTTTTTGATTTACCGGTTACTACTAAAAAGGGAAGACGCAGAGCAACAAAGTTTCGCAAATCTTTGTTGGATGACGGTTTTACAATGATGCAATATTCTGTTTATGTGCGACATTGTGCAAGCCGTGAAAACATGAATGTTCATATAAAACGTGTTGAAAGTGCCATACACGAAAAATGACATGTAAATATCCTTCCTGTAACTGATAAGCAATAAGGAAATATCATTAATTTTTGGGGTAAAACTGAAAAACCGGTTAAAAACGCCCCAAAACAATTGGAGATTTTTTAGAAATTGTTTGTAACTATCCTGATATTAACCCTGTCAGGGTTTTGTGATAAGATAACAAGTAAATAATTTGTATTCTTTTATCATTTAATAAACCTACCCTGACAGGGTTTTTTCAGTAATATAACTGCCGATATTAAAATAATGCAACACTGCAAACAATCGCATCCCTGCCCCACTCCTTGCGGAGCGGGACTTTTCGGGACTTGATTTTTGAATATATTCCTGCTTCAATTGAACGATAAAAATGAATGTTATTTTGAAAATCAGAAATAAAAGCATTCATTTTTTTTGTTGCGATTTTGTTGTAATTTGCTGTATATTACAAAGTTATTTAACAATATAATATACTCAATTTCCTTTTGCAATCAAACCACAACCACGCAACTGATAGACCCGACCTAATTGATAATATACTCAATTTCCTTTTGCAATCAAACCAC
>JAUVIG010000009.1 GCA_030592825.1 Chlorobiota bacterium
TCAGTGAAGATATAACTTTATGGTTAAGTATGATTATGCCGGTTTTGTTCAGCGTAGTATTAGTCAGCCTTGACAACATCCAAGATCATCTTGAAAATCCTTTTGATCAAGTTGGCGAGGACGATGTAAAAATTAATGCTGAAAAATTTGTTGAGAATTTGGAATATTATAAAGATTTGCCGATTGTTTGAAAGCATTACTAAATAAGATAAAGAAATTAAAATGCAAACATTACAAGTTAGGTCTCCTTTTAACGAACATAAAATCGAAGAAG
Source organism: Chlorobiota bacterium (assembly GCA_030592825.1). Classification (GTDB taxonomy): domain Bacteria; phylum Bacteroidota; class Bacteroidia; order Bacteroidales; family JAADGE01; genus JAADGE01. The sequence goes on from JAUVIG010000009.1 coordinate 275, forward strand.
TGCCGATGATTGATGCAGATCAGGGTGAAAAAATACTAAAAACAGCTTATCAAATATTTAACGATCGTAAACAATGGTTACCGAAATATCAAAGAATTAAGATTCTGGAAAAAACAGCTCAAATTATGAGCGAACGTATGGAAGAACTTACAAATATTGCTTCAGAAGAGGGAGGAAAACCATATAACGATTCAAAAATTGAGGTTTTGCGTGCTGTTAACGGTGTAAAATTAGCTGTTGAACACATCGGACAAATTAAAGGAAGTGAGATTCCTTTAGGTATGACAGTTTCTTCCGAAAATCGAACGGCTTTTACAACTCGTGAACCGATTGGTGTCGTCTTTTCAATAAGTGCATTTAATCATCCTTTAAATTTAATCGTACATCAAACTGTTCCGGCAATAGCTGTCGGAGCTCCTGTAATTATTAAGCCGGCATCAACAACTCCCTTGTCATGTATTAACTTCGTTAATATTTTATATGAGGCAGGTTTGCCAAAAGAATATTGTCAAGTTGCTGTATGCAAAAGTTCATTAGCCGAAAAATTAGTAACTGATAAACGTATTAATTATATGTCATTTATCGGTTCTGCAAAAATTGGTTGGTATTTGGCATCAAAACTTTCATCCGGAACACGATATGCATTAGAACATGGTGGTGTTGCTCCGGTAATTGTAGAACCTGATACAGATTTAAATGATGCAATTCCTGCTTTAATAAAAGGCGGGTTTTACCATGCAGGGCAAGTATGTGTATCTGTTCAAAAAATCTTTGTTCATAAAAATATTTTTGAAGAATTTACCAATAAATTTGTTAACGGTGCATTACAACTAAAAACCGGAGATCCTTTGCAAAAAGATACAGATGTGGGACCGATAATTATAAAAGAAGAAATTGACCGTGTGGAAGAATGGGTTATGAAAGCCGAGCAATCAGGAGGTCAAATTTTATGCGGAGGGGAAAAGTTGTCAGATTCTCTTTATGCCCCAACCGTTATTCTAAATCCGTCTGAAGATGCAAAAGTCAGCAAAGAAGAGGTTTTCGGACCGGTTGTTTGTATTTATGATTATGATGATCTTGATGAGGCAATAAGGCGAGCAAACAGTTTGCCTTTTGCATTTCAAGCCGCTGTTTATACTAAGAATTTGGATATTGCACTAAAATGTTCACAAAATTTGCGAGCTTCAACGGTAATGATAAATGATCACACAGCTTTCAGAGTTGATTGGATGCCCTTCGGAGGTTGGGATGATTCCGGAATAGGTGTAGGCGGAATTCCATATTCAATGCATGAAATGACAAGAGAGAAGCTAACAGTGATTAAGAGTAAAAGTCTATAAATAATGAAACAATTGTTTATAAAATATGCTGTACTTTTAATATCCGGTATATTCCCGATATATTTACACGCTCAAACCGATAAAGTTTTATACCTCATTCCCGGACAAGGTTCTGATTACAGAATTTACAAATATTTTAAATTTCAAGAATTTGATACGGTTCACGTAAAGTACATTATTCCGGATGAGAATGACAGCATGAAAAGCTATGCACATAAATTATCAAAACAAATTGATACAAGCAAAATTTTTTCAATAATAGGTGTTTCTCTCGGCGGAATGCTCGCTGTTGAAATGTCAGAATTCCTTAATCCTGAAGAAGTTATTATTATATCAAGTGCAAAAAATAGACACGAATTGCCTTTCAGATACAAGTTTATGAAAAAAATACCGCTTAATAACATATTTGGAGGTAACTTTTTGCGAACTGTTGCTCCTACAGCACAAATTATTGTGGAACCCGACAGCAAAAAAGAACGTGATATTTGTGTATCTATGTTGAAAAATAAAAATGAATTGTTTATGAAACGTTCCGTAAATATGATAATAAACTGGGGGCGTTATTCAAATAACTCAAAGATAATACACATTCACGGGAATAATGATCACACCATTCCTGTTAGAAATTTAAAAAACATAACAATAATTGTTGAAAACGGTTCACATATGATGACTTTAACAAGAGGGGAAGAAATTTGCAGAATTATTAAAACCTATATTGATAAATAAGTACAAACAACATATTTCTATTGATGAATTACTTCAGAACTTAATTTTTTATTTTATACCTTTGTGAATCACAATATTACCAATTTTATTAATTTATAAAAATTTCAAAAAATGAAAAAAATTACAATCCTAACAATCGTAATGTCATTATTTATTACACTTTCTTCAAAAGCTCAAGATTTAACACTGGATGAGATCTTAAAAAATCATTTTGAAGTAACAGGAGCCGAGAAATTGACAAAAGTAAACACTATGATAGCTGAAGGAACAGTTAATACCCAAGGTATGGAACTGCCTTTTGTTATGAAAGTTAAAAGACCCGGGAAAGCAAGAAATGAAGTTATGGTTCAAGGAAGTCAAATGATTCAAGCATATAACGGTGAAATCGGATGGATGATAGCTCCGTGGTTGGGGACTGACGAACCGCAAGATATGGGCAATGATGAAGTTGATCAACTGAAAGAACAAGCTGATTTTGAAGGCAAACTTTGGAATTGGAAAGAAAAAGTTGAAAGCCTTGAACTTATCGGAAAAGAAGATATGGAAGGTACAGAAGTATATAAATTAAAGATGGTTGAAAAAGTTGAAATTGAGGAAGGAGAAGAAAGTGATGAGGAAAAGAAAGGAGATATCAGATATATTTATATGGATGCAGAAAATTTTGTAATTCTTAAGATTCAAGTAAAGAAAAACATTCAAGGAACTGAAACGGAAATTGAGATTTACCAAAGTAATTATAAAGAAGTTGAAGGAATAATTATGCCTTTCAGTATGGAGACTAAAATGGGAGGTAAAACAGTAAATCAAATTACAATAGACACGTTTAAATTAAATGAAGAAATTGATGACAGCGAGTTTGAGAAGCCTGTAAAAGACGAATAACAAAAAATAATTGTTTAAAAAATAACTAATGAAAAAAATTGTTATATTAATCGTGCCTTTATTATTGATATATTTTTTGACAAGTTCTCAGAATAATATTAAAATTGATCATAACACTGTTGGTGCAATTACAGCCAGACATATAGTTCCGGCAAATATGAGCGGCAGAATTTCAGCTTTAGATGCTGTAGATGAAAACCCAAATATCTTGTATGTTGGTTCAGCAGGAGGAGGATTGTGGAAAACAATTAACGGGGGTACAACATTTAAACCGATTTTTGATGAATATACGCAATCAATCGGTGATGTGAGGATTGATCAAAAGAACCCTGAAACAGTATGGGTAGGTACAGGCGAACCTTGGACAAGAAACAGTGTATCTGTCGGTACCGGTTTGTACAAGACGACTGACGCTGGTGAAACATGGAAATTGGTCGGACTTGAAAATACCGAAAGAATTGCAAAAATAATTATTGATCCTGATAATTCGGATATAGTTTATGTTGCTGCATTAGGGCATCTTTGGGGACCTAATGATGAAAGAGGCTTGTATAAAACTGTTGACGGAGGAAAAACATGGGAGAAAATCTTATTTGTTGATGAAAATACCGGATGTTCAGATATTGCTGTTGATCCGTTTCACTCAAATATAATTTACGCCGGAATGTGGGAATTCAGAAGATCGGCTCATTATTTTAATTCAGGAGGGAAAGGCAGTGGATTATACAAATCCCGAGACGGCGGAAAAACATGGGAAAAACTTACAAATGACTTACCTAAAGGAGAATCGGGAAGAATTGCATTAAGCATCTCCCCTGCAGATTCAACAGTATATGCCCTCATTGAATCAGAGAAAACTGCTTTATATCGTTCAAAAGATAAAGGTAAATCTTGGGAAATGATAAATAAATCAAGAGTAGTAAATGAACGTCCGTTTTATTTCTCAAAAATAGTTGCAGATCCGGTTAAAAAAAACAGAGTTTACAAACCGGGGTTTTTTATGTCAGTAAGCGATAACGGAGGTAAACATTTTAGAAACCCTGCAATTGAAGGAGGAGCAATTCATCCTGATGTGCATGCTCTGTATATCGGAACCAAAGATAATAACTTGCTGTATATCGGTACTGACGGAGGTGTTTTTGTTTCAAGAGATAAAGGTAATACATGGTCGATGTTTAGAAATTTGCCGGTATCACAATTTTATCACGTAAGTGCAGATATGCAAAAACCGTATAAAGTTTACGGAGGATTACAAGATAATAATACATGGTATGGTCCTTCTGAAAGCCCTGCCGGAATAAGTAATGCCGATTGGAAAAAAGTAGGATTAGGTGACGGTTTTTATGCATATGCAGATATGCATGATCCTAATATTGTATATTGGCAATGGCAAGGCGGCCAATTTGCAAAAGCAAATATTAAAACAGGCGAATTTAAATCAATAAAACCTTATAAAGATGAAACTGTTGAAGACTTAAGGTTTAATTGGGATGCTCCGATTATATTCAGCAAAGACGGAAAAAGAATTTATGCAGGATCGCAATATCTTTATATTTCAGAAGATAAAGGCAATTCATGGAAAAGAATATCAGATGATCTTACAACCAATGATCCTGAAAGACAAAAACAAGAAACCACAGGAGGTTTAACTCTTGATAATTCAACTGCTGAAAATCATTGTGCAATAATAACAATTAATGAATCTCCGCTTGACAAAAATATTATTTGGGCAGGAACAGATGACGGCAATATTCAAGTAACAAAAGACGGCGGTAAAACTTGGAAAAATGTTACAGCAAATATTTCCGATTTACCTGCAAAAACATGGTGTTCTTATGTTGAACCAAGCAATCACAATAAAAATGTTTGCTATGCAACATTTGACGGTCATAAAAGTGGTGATATGAATCCGTATGTATTTAAAACTGAAGATTATGGTAATACATGGATATCATTAGTTGATGAAAATATTCCTACTTACTGTCATATTATTAAAGAAGATATCGAAAGTTCTAATCTGTTGTTTCTCGGAACTGAATTCGGTTTATACACTTCTGTAAACGGTGGTAAAAATTGGTCAAGATTTAAGTCAAAAATACCTAAAGTTTCAATTAGAGATATGGTAATTCATCCGCGTGAACATGACCTTATTCTGGGAACACACGGAAGAGGAATTTTGATTATTGACGATATCAGTCCGTTACGAAATTTGACTTCCGAACTAATTAATTCTGATTTTGCTTTTCTGAAATCCGAAAAATACATAATTAAAGGAAATAGATTTGGCGGAAATTTTGGAGGTGATGATGAATTTACAGGCAGTAATCCTCGTGAAGCGGCAATTATTACATATTATCTTAAGAAAAGACATGTTTTTGGTGATATGTATATTGAAATATATGATAAGGATAATAATCTGATAGATAAATTACCTGCCGGAAAAAGAAGAGGGGTTAATCGAGTACCTTGGCACATACGTATGAAACCTCCAAAGGTACCTGCTTCTCCTCAACTGATAGGATTTGCAATGCTGGGACCTACTTTTGCTCCCGGAAAATATAAAGTAAAAGTAATTAAAGGCAGCAAATCTTATGAAACAGAAATTGAATTAATCCTTGATCCGGATTCTCCTCATTCTGAATCTGACAGAAAATTGAGGCATGTAACTCTTATGAAAGCATATAATTTATTGGAACATTTGGCATTTATTGACAAACAAATTACAGATATCAGTGAGCAAACTTTAAAATTAAAATCCGAAGTTTCCAAAAAGAATGCAAAAAAATTACAAGTTTTACATAATAAGACTGATAAGTTACATAAAACCTTAGTTGCTGTTAAAAAAGGATGGATTACAGGTGAAGAAAAATTAAGAGAAAAGTTAGGTGAATTATACGGATTTATTCTTTTTTACAGAGGACGTCCTACAAATTCACAAATTGACGGATTAAACTTATTTGAAAAAGAATTGAAAAATATTGAAGAGGAATTGAAGATTCTGACAGAGAAAGACCTTGTGCAAATAAATAAATTTTTAACAAAAGCAAATCTGAAAGAAATAAAACTTATTTCTAAAGAAGAATTCTTAAAAGAAGGTAATAACTGATCTTTTCATGGATGCTTTTATAAAACTGTCTTTATTAATTTCAAAGGCAGTTTTTTTTGCTGAAAAAAATCATATTATTATCTGTTAAAATATTTTATATTTGTTGCAATTTTTTCACCAATAATAAAATTATAATTGAATAAAACAGTAGAATTCTTCAGGAATCAAATAGGAAAAGAAATAACACAAACGCCGTCTCCTGTAGGAATGTGGTTAAAACCTGTTTTGAGAGAAGTTAGTGAAGGCAGTGTAACAGCAAGTATAACGGTAAGAGAAGAGATGACCAACCCTGCCGGCATGTTACACGGAGGAATAATTACTTTAATTGCCGATGAAATAATCGGTGCAACAATTGCAACACTGGAATTACCCGATTTTTTTCCGAGTGTTAATTTATATACAGATTTTTTATATCCGGTGAAAAAAGGTGAAACAGTAACAGCAAGAACAATAATTATCCGTAAAGGAAAGAATATCATAAATACAGAATGTAAAATTTATAATTCAGAAAATAAACTGATTGCAAAAGCAAATTCTAACAATATTAAAGTAAGCAAAGCATAATAATAGGTATATGTGTAAAACTGTAATAAGATATAAAAGTCAAGTCGGAAACGTTCGTTATCCCTGAAATTTTTTCATTTATAACAGGACGTTTTATTGAACACATTAATTATAATATAACAATGAAACAATATAATAATAAATAAACAATAATAAATATAAAAAAGATGTCATATATAATAAAAGGTTCGGGTTTAACAATTGAAGATGTAGTAAATGTTGCCCGAAATAACGAAAAAGTAGAACTCCATCCGGATGCTTTGGAAAGAATTAAAGTTTGCAGAGCAATGCTTGAGAAAAAGATTGATGCCGGAGAAATTATGTACGGAGTTAATACAGGTATAGGTGAATTTTCAGAAACTGTATTAAATGATGATCAAGTCAAAGATTTTCAAAAATATTTGGTGTACAATCATGCTGCAGGTATAGGCGATCCTATGCCTTTGGAATACGTTCACGGATCCATGCTCGGAAGAATAAATGTGCATGCTCACGGAAATTCAGGAATTCGTCCGGAAATAACTTTGACTTTAGTCGAAATGTTGAATAAAGGTGTAACTCCTTTTGTTTGCCAGAAAGGTTCCGTAGGTGCATCGGGCGATTTGGCACCAATGTCGCAAATTGCTTTACTGTTAATGGGAGAAGGCGAAGCTTATTACAAAGGCGAATTATTACCCGGGAAAGAAGCAATGGATAAAGCCGGAATTCATGTTCCCGGATTAGAAGCAAGAGACGGTTTGGGAACCATTAACGGTTCAAATGTTTTAACGGCAATGAGTGCAATTTTTTTATACGATGCAAATAATTGGTTGAAACAAGCAGAAATAGCTGCTTCTATGTCTCTTGAGGCATTAAAAGCGAATATGAAACCTTATAATAAAAGGTTGCATGAGGTAAGAGGATTTAAAGGTGCTGTCAGAAGTGCTCTGGCTGTCAGAAAATGTGTTGAAGGCGGTGATTTGGTTTTAGAAAAAGTTCCTCATAAAGTGCAAGATGCATACTCTATGCGATCTACTCCTCAAGTGGTTGGTGCTGCTCATGATGCTATGGCTTATGCTCGTTCACAAGTTGAAATTGAATTAAACGGTGTAGGAGATAACCCGATCTTTTTCCCTGAAGAAAATTTACAACTTTCAGGTGCTAATTTCCAAGGTTCTCCTGTATCATTACCGATGGATATGGCCGGAGCAGCAATTACAATGATCTCTGTTATATCTGAAAGAAGAATGAATCGTTTGAATAATCCGGCTTTGAATGTAGGCTTACCTGCTTTTTTAACTAAAGGTGCCGGCATGTTTTCAGGATTAATGTTGAGTCAATATACAGCAGATATGCAAATAACAGAACAACGAATTTTATCTGCACCTGCAAGTATTTTGTCAATTCCCGCAGCAGCGGACCAAGAAGATTTTGTATCAATGGGAATGAATACAGCAATTAAGAACTTCCAAATTTTGGATAATGCCTACGGTATTCTCGGTATTGAATTTATGGCAGCCGCACAAGCCCTTGATTTCAGAGAATATAATTTCGGAAAAGGTGTTACCAAAGCCAAGGAAGTTATACGTAAATATGTTGATTTTCTTGATATTGACCGACCTTTATATCCGGATCATACTGCAATGAAAGAACTTGTAAAATCTTGTGAGATATTGGATGAGGTTGAAAAAGAAGTTGGGTCTTTGGAGTAAGGAATACACTTCTTGATATACATATTGTGCCACACTACAAAGTGGTACAGTTTATAAAAACCTTTGTTTTTTGTAATACATTACAGAAAAACAAAGGTTTTATTGTATCCTATTACATAAAACATGGCATTTATTTTGTAATCTATTACAAATATGCTATTTTTGTAACAAAAAGTGATAATGCAACAACTACACGAAATAAGCAACAGATTATTAAAATCAACAGATATAAACTTTAAAAGAAGTTTGTATAATCAAATTGATTGGAATGATAAACTAATTGAAATAAAAGGGGCAAGAGGAGTCGGTAAAACAACTTTAATGCTGCAAAAAGCAAAAGAAATAAGCGATTCCGGGAAATCAGTTTTGTATATTTCATTAGATATACCTTATTTCTATAAAAATCAATTATTTGAGACAGCAGAGGAATTTTTTAAATATGGCGGGCAATATTTATTTATAGATGAAGTACATAAGTATCCTCAAAAACAGAAAAAGATTGATTGGGCACAAGAACTGAAAAATATTTATGATACTATTCCCGATTTGTTTGTCATATATTCAGGCTCATCAATTTTACAATTATATCAGAGTCAAGGTGATTTAAGCAGAAGGAAATCACCGTATTTTCTTAACGGATTGTCTTTTAGAGAGTATTTACAATTTTACAAAAAAATAAATTATAAAACCATTACTTTCAAAGAGATTATAAATAATCATCAAGATATTAGTAATGAAATTATAAGAAAAATTAAAATTTTACCTGAATTTAATAATTACTTACAAACCGGCTATTATCCTTTTTATGCAGAAAATCCCGAAAAATATTTCGAACGTTTAACAGAAGTTATTAATGTTGTTATAGAAACTGATATTCCTTATGTTTCTGATATTTCTTATGAAACACTACATAAGTTGAAACAATTATTATCGGCAGTTGCCTCAACTGTTCCTTATTCTTTAAATTTAAGTGATATTTCTTCCAAACTTTATATTACCGACCAAAGAACTTTATTAAAATACTTTAATTTACTTGAAATAGCTGAATTAATAAATACTCTCGGTGCAAAAGTTACAGGAAATCAAATTCTAAGCAAACCTCAAAAAATATATATGAACAATACAAATTTGCCTTATGCAATTGATAAAGAAAATATCCAAGTCGGAACACAAAGAGAAACTTTTTTTCTGAACCAATTACGATATTTACACAAAGTTAATTACCCGAAAATCGGTGATTTTATTATTGATAATAAATTTACTTTTGAAATAGGCGGAAAAAATAAAGATAAAAAACAAATAAAAGATATTGAAAATTCTTATCTTGCTATAGATAACATTGAAACAGGATTTGCCAACAAAATACCTTTGTGGTTGTTTGGGTTTTTATATTGATAAAGCTATGTTCTCATTTTCTGAAGCAGCTCCTGTTCACGAATACCCCTAATGATCTGCATAACCCAATACAGCAACACTTACCGTAACACCGTCAACTTTTAAAAGCTCATTGGCACAAGATGCTAATGTTGAGCCTGTTGTTACAACATCATCAACCAATAAAACGTGTTTTCTCTTAATTTCATCAGGATAAACAACTTTAAATGCTGATTTTACATTCTTTCTTCTTTCTTCAAGTGTTTTTTTTGTTTGTGTTTCTGTGTAAGCAGCCCTAATTAAAATATCTTTTCTGTATTCCTTTTTGAAAGATTCGGATAAACCTTCTGAAATAAGATCACTTTGATTATATCCTCTTTTTCTTTGTTTATTCGGATGTAAAGGAACAGGAATTATAATATCTGCTTCTTCAAAAAAAGAATCTTTTATCTCATTACCCAACATCTTTCCCAATTCTATTCCCAATTCTTTTTGCTTGTTATATTTCAGTTTATGTATCAGAACACGAAACTTGCTGCCTTTCTTAAAAAAATAAAATGCCGTAGAGTACTTAATTTTTGTTATTCCGTAAAATAATCGATTTAACACATTTTCTTCTGTCTCATGAAATTTGGTTCTCGGAATATCATATAAACATTGTGTACATAAAAAATCTTCTTTTTTAAGAAGGCTCTTACCACAGGCTTCGCAATTTTTTGGAAAGAAAAGCCTTAAAAATTGTAAAAAATAACTGATCAAAATAATTTAGTTTATACATTAAATAAGCAACATTATTACATTGCTCCGGTGCTTCATTATTAACAATGAAACAATTTAACAATGAAGCAATGTTTCTTTTATAAATTAAAATCAGCAATTGCTGCCATCAACTTCTCCATCTTTTTTCCGGTATTGCTTGATGAGCCGTTATAATTGTTAATCATTAAAGAGAAAGCGACTTCCCTACCCGATTTTGTTGTAACATAACCTGCATATGCACGAACACTTTTAATAGAACCGCTTTTTGCTCTCATATTATTTACTGCACTTGTCCCTTTACATAAATATTTTACAGTTCCGCTTTTCCCAACTACCGCTATTGATTCATAATAAACTTCGGAATGTTTGCTTCTTTTTTTCATATACAAAAGTATTTCAGCTACTTGTCTCGCTGTAACAGTATTGTATTTTGACAGTCCGCTGCCGTCATAAATCCTCATACCCGATGTGCTTATTCCTTTTCTTCTCCAAAAGTTCTCAATAAAATTTTTATCTGTTTTACTCAAATCAAAATTACATGCTTTCAATTGTGAATGTTTCAAAAGATGTTCCGCAAAAAGATTAATACTTCTGAAATTTGTTCCGGTAATAATATCTTTCAATGCAGGAGATTTTATAACATACGATAAAACATGATTAACAGTGTCAAGATACTCTAATTCAGGACTTAACCTGAAGGTTGTAGCTTTGCCTGAATTAATTCCGTAACTTTTTAATTTCTTCTTTAATTCATAAGCAGTAAAATAAGAAGGATCAGGAATAGAACCTTTTACTTTATATTCTGTTTTATTTAACGGCAATTCTCCGGTAATATATCTGAAATAAGTATATGGGGCACCAAATATATAAGATCTGTCAGAATTAACAGCATCTGAAATAACCATGTTATCATATGTCAAACCCGGAATTTTCGGTTCAATCTTCACTATATCAGTTTTATCACCAACATTATTGCCGGTATTAAAATATAAGGTGTAAAAATTATCATAAATACTTAAACCGCATGGTCCGGCTCCGAAATAATTACCAATATCTTCCCATGACCAAGTTGGAGGTACAATCGCATAACCGTATAATCTTGCATCTCCTATGATATTGCCGTTGATATATTTTACACCTAAATCTGAAATTGATTTTGCCCATACATCAAGGAATAAGTGTGTTGAAGTTACAGCAAAATATTTTGATCCTAAAGTAGGGTCTCCTCCTCCCTTGATAATCAAATTCCCGTTTAAAATATGTGTTTGTTTGTCAATATTACCGGTATATTCCAACTTTGTTTCAAATTTGAAATAAGGTCCTAAAGTTTCAAGAGCTGTTGCCGTGGTTAACAACTTCTGCACTGATGCAGGTGTTAATGCCAGATTTTCATTATACTTTGATAAAACTTCACCGGTATTAATATCTATTACATAAAAACCAATTCCTGCATTTTTTAAATCTTTATCATACTTCAAAGTATTTAAAGCAATATTTAATGAATGGTTTTGCTTTGATAAAGTTTGTCCTCTTAAAGAAAAAAAGCTTAATAAAACTGTAATTAATATTAAAACACTCCGTTTTCCTGTCATATCTTCAATTTAGCTTGTAATAATTAAACTTCAAAATTAAAAAAGCTTAATCAGATAAACAAATGTCATTAATATTATTAGTTTTTTTATTGCTGAAACATTGCACGCACCAATGTAACAAAAGCTATTATAAATAATTCCGGTTAATTTATCTAAATATGTTCAACTTATAACTTTTTTTCCTATATTTACATAAAATAAATTTAACAATTTTAAATAAATAATTATGAGAAAAGTTATCACATTAAGTTTATTGGCTTGTATTTTTATTTTTGTTTCCTGTGGTGAAGATAACAAAGAAGACAAAGATGTTATATTATCCGAAAAAGGTAAATTGTTAACATCAGTAACTTGGAAGTATGATACCAATGCAAGTATCAAAGGTACAACCGATGATATTGAAGACACGACCGGCATTTCTGCAGATATTGTGTTAAAAGATGATGTAAAAAGCTTTGCAGATTTTCTTACAGGAACTATAAAATTCGCAATTGATTTTAATGATCCGAGCAAACTCTCTTATGAAAGAAAATACGGCAAAGGCATTTTTTCAACATCTGATTTGGGTTATTGGAATTTTAATGAAGACGAAACTGCAATCATTATGAGAGAATGGGACAAAAATGCAGGAAAAGAATTAGCTCCTGTTACTAAACAAATAATTGAACTTAAAAAGGACAGACTGATTATGAAAGATGAAGACGGGACAGAACATTTTTATATTCCGCAATAATTAAAATTTAACTATTAATAAAAAGTTGCCTGTTCAGGCAGCTTTTTTTATCTTGAAAAATACAATTTCATCAAATTGAATTTGTATTTTAAAGTAAAATAATTATATTTCGACAATAAAAACTAAAATTATACACTTATGGGATTATTCAGTAAAAAAACTACTTCCGAAAACAACACAAACGGAACACCTTCTGTACAATTCGGCAGGTACACAGACAGACACAAAACCTCTGAACAAATAAGTTCATGGGATAAATCTTTGAATTTATATAAAGAAAAAAAATATATTGATGCGTATTTTGAATTTCTGACTTATTTAAGAGACCCTGTTGTTGATAATGTTAAAATCACAAAAGAATCTGACAAAATAAAATTTGAAATTATTCAAGGATCAAAAATTGTTAAAGGCTTTGCAAGTAATAAAGAAGTTGTTGCTGAAGCTGAGATAGCTTCTTATGAAAACAAACCTCATGTAGCAGTTATGAGAAAGTTATTGGCAGTTAATTACGACTTATTTTTCAGCAAATTTGCTGTCAGAGATAATCTTTTTACAATAAGATTCTCTGCACCTGTTCAGGATGCTTCTCCTCCTGCACTATATGCATCTTTAAAAGAAGTTGCAAATCAAAGTGATAAATATGATGATGTATTAACCGATGAATTTTCATTTTTAAAAGCGGTAAATACAGACCATATTGAAGAACTTTCAGAACAAGAAAAAGAAATTAAATATAATTATTTAAAAGACTCTGTTACAAGCACAATGACAAGAGTTAATGAGTTAGCCGAACATGATTTTGCAGGTGCTCGTTCTTTCCTTCTTCTTCAATTAACATTTAAGACTTATTATCTTCTTGCACCTGAAGGCGTTTTATTAGATGACCTAAGGTACATTCAAGGAATTTTTTTCAGAAGAGATAATTCAAATACGGCTGAAAGAAATCATCTGATGATACAAGAATTCAATAATATTCTTAAGAGACCTAAAGAGGAAATATTAAAATCAATATACAAAACAAAAGCAACATTTGCTGTAGTGAAACCAACCGGATTTAAAGCAATATCAGATTTTATTTATGATGAGATAGGTAAATTAAATTGGTACAGAGACAATAAATATTTTGATATTCAACAAGCAGTTTGCGATTATATAGTAGCATATGCTGAATTTTTCTTTGGTATGGATGCTCCTGTTTATGATTTCTTCGAGATATATTGGAAAACAACCAATGACAAATATTATAAGGAACTGGGTTTTGAAGCCGGTTATTATGATTCAAGCTCGCAACAATTTAAGCAATCAAAAATTGAGAATGATATCAATAAGATTATTTCAAGTTATAAAAAGAAATATCCTCATATTGATTTTAAAACTCATACTCTCAAATACGATAATTTGGCTGAGTTCTCAACATCATTTTTGTATGAAGTTGAAAAATTGAATTTAAACTTAAAATAAGTAACAGATTGGTTAAATTTAAATAAAATCTCAAAAATAAAAAAATGGAAAATACAATAGATATTTTTAAAAACGCGATCATCCAAATAGCTACTCCATGGGGAACCGGAACAGGTTTTTACATTAGTGATTACAATGTGATTGCAACAAACAGACACGTTATTGCAGGTACAACAGAACCCGTAATTAACGGAAAAAAATTTAAAAAAACAATATCAAAAGTCCTGTATTCTGACGGAGTTTATGATTTAGCATTTCTTGAAGTTCCGGAAGGAAAAGAACTGGCACCGGTTCCTCTCGGTATTGCTGATGCAGTTCACGAAGGACAGCAAATTATGGCAATCGGACATCCATACGGCTTAAAATTTACCGCCACCCAAGGTATTATTTCCAAATCAAAAAGACTTTGGAAAGGTACTGACTATATACAAATTGATGCAGCAATTAATCCCGGAAACAGCGGAGGTCCGCTTATTAATGACAAAAATGAAGTAATAGGTGTTAATACGTTTATTGTTTCCGAAGGTAATAATCTCGGTTTTGCTTTGCCCGTTAATCGCCTGAAAGAAAGTTTGAGTGATTTTGATAATCTCGACAGAAAAACATCGACCAGATGTACAGCTTGTAAAAGTGTTATAGCCAAAGATGATGTTTATGATGATTATTGCCCGAATTGCGGTCAAAAAATTTATGAATTTGAATTTAAAGACAAACCTTATATTCCTTCAACTGCAGGTAAAAACATTGAAGAAATTATTACTTCAATAGGTTACGATATTCGTTTAGCAAGAGCCGGTCAAAACTTTTGGAATATTGAAGAAGGGAGTGCAAAAATTAAGGTAAGTTACAACCCTCAAAATCATTATATTTTAGCTTGGGCAGAGTTATGCAAGCTTCCCAAAACCAATATAGCAGAAATTTATGAATTCCTTTTAAAAGAAAATAACAAACTTGAAGGTCTTTCATTCAGTGTAATGCAACAAGATATTATTATTACTGCAATGAGAATTTATGATGCTGATTTGGTCATAGAAACAGGGATTGAACTGTTTAAACGATTATTTCAAAAAGCTGACGACTATGATGATGTCTTAATCAGCTACGGTGCAATACCCTATTCTGTTGAGGAATAAACAACTTCAACATCTGAATTTTAATCGACTGCTTGATAATATATAACAAATTCAAGTAGTCGTTTATTTTTAAATTTTTACCTGTTTGTGCAAGAAAACAATTATATACATCTTTGCGTCTTTGCTTGAGAAAACAAATTAACTGACAATTTAAAAGTATAAAACCTGTTCAAAAATATCTTGATGAATTTAATTGATACACATACTCATTTATTTGTAACTGAATTTGATAAAGATCGTTATGAAGTTATTAATAATGCGTTTAATGCAGGAGTATCTAAGATGATACTTCCGGGTATAAACTCATCATATATTAATGTACAACTTCAAATGACCGAGGCTTTCCCCGGAATTTGTTTCCCTGCTGCCGGTCTGCATCCGTCAGATGTAAATAAAGACTTTGAAGAAGAATTAAGAATAGTCGAAAATAATATTGAAACAGGGAAATTTATTGCAGTTGGTGAAATTGGCATTGATCTTTATTGGGATCAAACATTTAAAGAAGAACAGAAAATTGCATTTGAGAAACAAGTTATGTTGGCAAAAAAATATCAACTTCCTGTAATAATACATGTCAGAGATTCTTTCAGCGAAATATTTAAGATTACAGATAAACATAATGATGAAAATCTTACCGGAATCTTTCACAGTTTTACAGGAACAAAAGAAGATACAGAAAAAATTATTAATTACGGTGGTTTTAAAATCGGAATAAACGGTATCGTAACTTTTAAAAATTCAGGTTTAGATAAAATCGTAAAAAAAATTGATTTAAAACATATTGTTCTCGAAACAGATTCTCCTTATTTATCTCCCGTTCCGAAACGAGGCAAAAGAAACGAAAGTGCAAATTTGATTTATATTGCTGAAAAGATTGCAGAAATTAAAGAAATTTCTCTCGAAGAAGTTGCTGAAATTACAAATCAAAATGCCTTGAATGTGTTTGGAAATAACCTTTTTTAATCATAATATTATTTCAATTATCATGACTTCAAAAAACAAAACATCAATTTTAATCATATACACCGGCGGAACAATCGGAATGATTACAAATCCGGAAACCGGTACATACAAACCCCTTGATTTTAATTACATATATCAACAAATACCGGCTTTGCAAAGCTTCGGTTATCATTTAGATACTGTCTCATTCGAAAATCCGATAGATTCTGCAGACCTGAAGCCGGATACTTGGATAAAATTAGCTGAAATATTAAGAAAAAATCACAGTAAATATACCGGCTTTGTAGTACTTCACGGCACTGATACTATGGCTTATACCTCCTCTGCCTTAAGTTTCATGCTGCAAGACTTTAATAAACCGATTATAATTACCGGTTCGCAATTACCGGTTGCCATGTTACGAACAGACGGTAAAGAAAATCTAATTACAGCAATTGAAATTGCCGCCGCTCAAAAAAATAATGAACCTATTGTTCCTGAAGTTTGTATTTATTTTGATAATATGCTTTTCAGAGGAAACAGGGCTACAAAAAAAAATGCAGAATATTTTGATGCTTTTGATTCTCCAAATTATCCTCATCTCGCTGAAGCCGGTATAAACATCAAGTATTCGACAAAAAACATAAAATATCCTGATTATAATAAAATTCCTGCCATTCATACCAAATTGGAAACAAATATTGCAATATTAAAATTGTTTCCCGGAATACATCCCAATTTTGTAAAATCAATTTTTGAAACCGAAGGATTAAAAGCCGTTATTATGGAAACATTCGGTTCGGGAAATGCTGTTACGGATAATTGGTTTATTAATTTATTAAAAGAAGCTGATAATAAAGGAATTGTAATTGTTAACATAACTCAGTGTTTAGCCGGTACAGTTGCTATGGGAAAATACGAAACAAGCAAAAAATTGATTGATGTTGGAGTAATCAGCGGTTTTGATATGACAACTGAAGCTTGTGTTACAAAATTAATGTATCTTTTAGGTCTTGGGTTACCAATAGATGATGTTAAATTATATATACAAAAATCAATAGCCGGAGAATTATCAAAATAACTGCCCGACAAATTACAGCATATACAAAGCAAATTTAGAATTTTTAATAATTTTATTTTTCTGTGAAAAAAATTATATTTATTTTCGGCAATTGAAAAACCGTTAAGGCTTTCTTCTTTTACGGAGAGGTGTCCGAGCGGCTTAAGGAGCACGCCTGGAAAGCGTGTATACACATCAACGTGTATCGAGGGTTCGAATCCCTCTCTCTCCGCTTAAAAACGGAATAATAATTAATAACTAAATTAGAAATAAATGAAAAAGTTATTTGCACTCGCAGCAATTTTAGGAATGTTTGTTTTTGGCTTAAACCAACAAGTTCTTGCACAAAACGAAGGTGATACCGTCATTACAGATGATGTTACCATAACAGATGATGTAACTGTAACCGATGATGTTACAACTGATGATGTTACAGAAGCAACTGAAGATGAGGGTCAATTTCATCGTAAAATCAAAGAAAAGTTCATTGAAGGCGGTCCGTTTTTTATGAGTTTTGTTTTAATTGCTCTTATTTTAGGTTTGGCACTTTCAATTGAAAGAATTATTTACCTGAATTTGGCAGATGTTAATACTGAAAAATTGCTTGTAAATATCGAAGAAGCATTGGAAACAGGTGGTGTTGAATCGGCAAAAGAAGTTTGCAGAAATACACGCGGTCCTGTAGCAAGTATTTTCTATCAAGGACTAAGCAGAGCAGACCAAGGTATTGATGTAGTTGAAAAATCTGTAATTTCATACGGAAGCGTTCAAATGGGATTACTTGAAAAAGGTTTAACTTGGATATCTTTATTCATTTCAATTGCTCCGATGCTTGGTTTCATGGGTACAGTAATTGGTATGATCCATGCATTTGATAATATTCAAGCAGCAGGTGATGTAAATGCAGGCCTTGTTGCAGGTGGTATTAAAGTAGCTCTTATCACAACCGTTTCAGGTTTGGTCGTAGCTATGATACTTCAAATCTTCTATAACTATATTGTTTCTAAAGTTGATTCAATTGTTAACGAAATGGAAGATACATCAATTTCATTAATTGATATTTTGGTGAAATACCAAAACAAATAGAACTTTTTTATAAATATAAAAATATTTCGCTATGACTGATAATATAGCAAAAATCACTAAAGTAATACTTTGGGTATTAATTGCACTGTCCCTTTTCTTTGCACTGATGTTATTTATTAACACCACAGAAGAAGATACAGCTTGGATATCTAATGCTTTATCATTTACAAAAATATTGTTATATCTGACAATAGCTGCAACAGTAATATCTTCACTATACATCTTTGTGATGATATTTCTCGCAAAACCTAAAAAAGCATTAGTAAAATTGATACCGATAGTTTTACTCGGTGTAATATTACTCTTTGCTTATATAAAAGCATCTGATATACCTTTGGATATGCCTAATTATGAGGGCGATGCCAATGTTCCGATACAGGTAAAATGGTCAGGGACAGGCCTCATTATGATGTACGTTTTTCTCGGTCTTGCCGTACTTTCAGTTATTTATGTTGAAATAGCAAGATTGTTTAAATAAAGATCAATAAAAGCAAGCAGCAAATATACAATTTGCTGCTTGCTTAAACCGTTTATTAAAAAAAAGACAAATGGCAAAAAGACCCCTACAAGAAATAAATGCAGGTTCAATGGCTGACATTGCCTTTCTTTTACTGATTTTCTTTTTGGTAACAACTACCATGAGTACAAATACCGGTATGCAACGTAAATTACCGCCAATACCTGAAATAGATGTGGAGCCACCTCCTGTAAAAGAAAGGAATGTTATGGTGATACTGGTTAATAAAGACAATGTTATTGCAATAAGAGGTAGACCAATAGCTTTAAATAATATTACTGAAAAAGCAAAAATATTCTTCTCTAATCCAAACAAAAGTGAAGATCTACCGGAATTCAGATTCAAAGATATACCTTTCTTTGGAAATCATCCTGTATCAAAAGGTCTTGTCTCTCTTCAAACAGACAGAAATACAAGTTATGAGAAATACCTTCAAGTACAAAATGAATTGGTTAGGGCAATTAACGAATTGCGTGATGAATTATCACTCAAAAAGTTCGGAATGAAATTTGAAGATTTGGATGATGATAAACAAGATGCCGTAGGAGATGCAATTCCTCTCGCTATTTCTGAAGCCGAACCAAGACGTATGACCGGAACAGGAGGTAATTAATATATATTTTGATTAAAAAATAAAATATTAAAGCAATGGCAAAATTTGCAAAAAAAGGAAAAACAGGAACACCTGCAATATCAACAGCTTCATTACCGGATATTGTTTTTATGCTCTTATTCTTTTTCATGACTGTTACAACTATGAAAGAGGTTGATCTTAAAATACAAGTTCGAAATCCCAAAGCAACAGAAGTAAAAAAACTGGAAAATAAATCACTGATCAGTTATATTTATGTTGGTACTCCAAATAAAAAATACCAAGCCAAATACGGTAAAGAAGCAGTGATCCAACTGGATGATGCTTTTGCAAGGGTCAGGGATATCGGTCCATATATAGCTGCTCAAAGAGCTGCAATGGATGCAGAGAGTCGTTCTAAAATGACAACAGCTTTAAAAATTGACAAAGGTACAAAAATGGGTATTGTTACCGATATCAAACAAGAATTAAGGAGAGCCAAAGCATTAAAGATAACTTATACTGCCGATAAAACATCAAAAGAAGATTTCTTCTAATAAAAAAGAGCCTGACGGCTCTTTTTTATTATATTTCAATTTTTTTTCAGATTAACTAAATTTTTTTAAAATAAATCTCTTTATTATTTAAAAAATTCTAATTTTGTGTTACAAAACACATAATCTTTTAAGATGCTAAAAAATGTTGATTGCAAAAATTGCTCAAAAAGTAAAGATTCAATCTTCAGTCTTCTAAACAAAAGAGAAAAAGAAATATTTGAGAAACATAAGCAATGTGCCGGCTATAAAAAGGGTGAAATTATATACAAAGAAGGTGATATACCCGGAGAATTAATTTGTTTATGTACGGGAAAAGTCAAGGTATTCAAAGAAGGAGTAGGCGGCAGAGGTCAAATTATCAGAATGGTCAGCCCTGTTAATTTAATTGGTTTCAGAGCATTATTTGCAGATGACCGGTATATTGCATCAGCCGTTGCCATTGAAGATTGTTCCCTTTGTTATTTGGAAAAACCAATATTAGAAAGGTTGATAAAATATAACGGTAATTTTGCGTTAAAAATCATTTATATCCTTGCAAAAGAACTCGGATTCTCAAATCTACGTACAGTTTCATTAACACAAAAACATATCAGAGGAAGGTTAGCAGAATCTCTGCTAATGTTAGTAAATACTTTCGGCTTCGAAGATGATAATAAAACAATTAAAGTTTATCTTGCAAGAGAGGATCTTGCTAATCTTTCTAATATGACAACATCTAATGCCATCAGAACATTATCAACTTTTGCATTAGAAAATGTAATATCAATTGACGGCAGACGTATTTCAGTTGAAAATACCAACAGGTTAAAAAGTATCAGTTGCTTAGGTTAATTACAAATATTTATTTTTATACCATATAAAACTCAGTTTAATTACTGAGTTTTTAATTATTTTTACAATAATTTTACATCTTTCTTTTTTGCATGCTGAAAAAATTATACAACTTATACAGGGAATATTACTACATCTTTTACATTGCAACTTTATGTATAAGTGTTGCCGCAATGCCGCATTCAAGAGGATTATTAAGTTCTTCACAAATCGGATTGACCGGTTTATGGCTTTTGGAAGCAAATTTTAAACAGAAGTTTAAAACCTTAAAAATTAATAAATCAATACTGATTTTCAGTTCAATTTTTTTAATACATCTTATCGGTTTAATTTACACTGATAATTTAAGCTACGCTCTTAAAGACGTAAGAATTAAATTGCCTTTGCTGCTTTTTCCCATCATAATAGGAACTTCAAAAAAACTTGGATTTAAAGAAATTAAACTTATTATTTCAGTTTTTACAATTTCA